>JACMIX010000385.1 GCA_014380935.1 Gloeobacterales cyanobacterium ES-bin-141
AGCAGATCCAGGCCGGTGAGTGCCTCGATTTGATCGACGTTGACCAGATAGCTTCTCCAGTTCCCGGAGATGGTCTTCGTGTTAGGCATGTTTACGGCGATCACCCGCGTGTTTCTGTTCACACCCGCAAGACCGAGTTCGGGTGCATCGAGCACCACCACCACCTTCCAGGTACTGGCAGGGACCATCACCCGGTTGTCAGCAATCGTGCCGCGTTTGGTGCCGGGGCCAGCAATGATGTAGAGTTCCCTGCCGTTCCTGGTTACCAGCTGTCGTGAGTCACTCTCCAGTGATTCCCAGACCTGCCGGTTGAGGTTCGGCCGCTGGGGCACCATGTTGGTCATCAAGAAAGTGGCGCAGTTATCTGGCCTATTGGCTGTGCGATCCGCGGAAGGAGCCATGTGCCCGCGGTCGAAGCCGTTGACAGGAAAGTCGTATTCGTCTGGTTTGATTTGCTTGAAACCCGTTGGCAGCGAATCGTCGGCTGCAAAAAAGTCACGGCCACGGCTATCCTTACAGCGTCCCTGGATACCCAGGTCGTTCTTGTTGAGCCGCCAGCTCACCCAGTTGGCAATACCGTTGGCGTCGTTGTACGACAGAGCGTACTGAGGTTTGCTCACCAGGAAGTTGTCCTTGTTTGCCGGGTCCTCCGTGGCACCGCTCGGGTTACCGAGGGCCAGGTGGATAGAGCCAGCAGATGCAACAGCCAGACCAGGCTGAGGCTGGCCTCTCAGTGCACTGGTAGAAGAGACAACAACCAGCAGGGAGATTACACTCCCGGCCGCGAACATTGCGGTCCACGATTTCAGCACGGTACTGCTCCCTCAGAACGCTAGATTCAGCAGGTGACCCAAGCATGTATATGGCGCAAAAGCGGCATTATGCACCCCATGTGCAACACGATTGGTTTATGAAAGCTGAAACCCGCTGTTTCAGCGGTTCCAGGTATTTGCAAAGTCAAAGACTCACACTGTCCAGAACTCATTACCTCTCAACAATCCCTATGTTCAGAAATAATACTGTCGCTATAGAAACGCGCAAGAATGCCCATTTCTATAGCGACAGTGCGGGCACCTCCACTACGTAGCGACGCACGGGCACTACTGAGGGCCATGCTCGGTATTTGGCTGCCCTTCCCAGGTTCCTTCATACTGGAGGTACAGCCATTGCAGAACATCTGGGAAGAAGGTCATGAACACCACTCAGCCTGGACAGGCTCAACAGGATCTAACGGTTCCCGAGGGGCGCGACGCCGCACTCGAACAGTTCGTACAGCTCGTCGAGCAAAAACTTCTGGGTGAACTGCGACTCCTACAGCAACACGAACAGGGGTTTCACGTCAGTTACAGCAGCTGGCAAGCGGATCGGGCAAACCCACAAACGCGCGCACAGCTCGTTCAGTCTCTATGCAGCATCGTCAATCTCGGACGGCAGTTGTCGCACTTCGGCGGCGAGCTTGCCGATTTACAAGAAGACCTGGGCACCGAATGTACGGTACCTGATGCGCTGTCGGCACTTGAGGCAAAGAGTGGGGTCGAGGCATACGATTGACTCTGCTCCGCGTTCCTTTAAGCCAGGAGTTCGAACATGGGGCATGACGGCCGGCCTGGGTTGCGTTGCAATAACAAGGAACGCCGTTTAGAGGCTGTTGACCAGTTCTGGCTTGTCTTGACTCGGACTATTCACGAGCGTGCTCACTGGGAAAGCCACCATGCTGCTTGGAGAGTATGGGCGCAATAGCGGTAGCACCGCTTCGGCCCGCTGCTCATCTGGGTCGAGCCAGTCCTCGTAATTAGGGGCATCCAGGATGACTGGCATCCGCTCGTGGATAGGCATCATCAACTCGTTCGCTGCCGTAGTGATGATCGTGCAAGTCTCTATCTCCTTACCTGCTTCACCGCTACGCTCCCACAATCCGGCAAAAGCGAACACCCTGCTATCTTCAAGACAGATGTAGTAGGGTTTCTTCTTGCCCTCAGCTTTCTGCCACTCGTAAAATCCATCCGCCACCACTAAACATCGCCTGGAACGCAGAGCAGAGCGAAAAGAGGGCTTCTCCGCCACGGTCTCTGACCTTGCGTTGATCATCCGCGCACCGATCGACGGATCTTTGCTCCAGGAGGGGACCAGACCCCAGCGCACGGCGATTGCACTCCTGCCCTCGGCTGTCGCTCTGACTGTAAGCACGTCCTGAGTCGGGGCAATGTTGTAGCGGGGCTCAACGGCAATCGGGGCCGTGAGCGCGAAGGCTTCGGCTATCGCTTCTGGAGACTGGCTGAGCGTAAAACGGCCACACATGCCTTCATTGTACCTACGGCATGGACAATAGCTCTCAGACGGGGAGCCTCAGCTGCTCAGCCTCATCCGTGCTCGCCTCGCGGTTCAGGTTTGACATGGCCAGGCCCAACAGCCTCACTTTTTGCTGTTCGACTTCTATTAGAGCGAACAGTTCACTCGCCAGCGACCGGATGTTCTCCACCTCGCCAATCAACTGGCCGACCGTCTTGCTACGGGTCAATTGCCGGTAGTCTGCATACTTCAATTTCAGGGTCAGTGTGTACCCAGTCGCGCCATGCTCGTCGAGCCGCTCTTTGAGAGCCAGCACCAACTTCTCCAACTCTGCGAGCATCACCCCTCGGCCTTCTAGATCTTGGGCAAAGCTCGTCTCCACACCCAGCGACTTGCGCACCCGGTTCGCGTTTACTTCTCGCTCGTCGATGCCTCTAGCAATGCCATAAAAATAATGGCCCATCTTGCCGAAATACCCGACCAACTCTTCGAGGGAGCGCGCGCGCAGATCTGACCCGATGCGAATGCCCATCTGCAACATCTTTGCCGCTGTCACCTCACCCACTCCATGAAACTTCTCGATCGCCAGCGTTTCGACGAAAGCCGCTGCCTCCTCCGGCAAGATCACGTAGAGGCCGTTCGGTTTATTGGTACCGGAGGCCATCTTCGCCAGGAACTTGTTACAGGAGACCCCGGCAGAGGCGGTCAACCCCGTCTCTGCCTGGATATTCGCCTTGATCTGCTGAGCAATCAGCGTCGCCGAGGGAATGTCCTGCTTGTTGACGGTCACGTCCAGGTAGGCTTCATCGAGCGAGACCGGTTCGACCAGGTCAGTGTACTGGTAGAAAATCTCCCTAATCTGCTCTGAGACTGCTTTATACACCTCGAAGCGCGGCGGAACGAAGATAAGATGCCGACATTTCTGATGAGCCAGTCGCGAGGGCATCGCTGAGTGGATGCCGTACCGTCTCGCTTCATAACTGGCAGCAGCCACGACCCCACGCTTGTCCGGAGTGCCGCCGACTACCAAAGGTTTTCCCCGATAATCCGGGTTATCCCTTTGCTCGACCGAGGCGAAAAAGGCATCCATATCAATGTGGATAATCTTCCTACCGCTCTCAGGCATGGCCTCCCCTCGTGACTGCCCTTGTGAACAATCGAGTTGCGTGGGTCGCCACGGCAACAGGCACCTCGCTCCACCGCGTCGTCCATCGAGGCGAACGATACGCCCCCCTTGTCTGCCAACGCTGGCGCGTGCCCATCCCAGCAAAGCGCACCTTGTCGTGACCGTGGCGGCGGTTGAGTGCATCGACCGTACTCATCAGACGCTCCGGCCGCTCGTCAGCGACGTCGAAACTGTCGAACAGGCTCAACTGGATTTCGTGCTCGTCCCCCAAGTGGCTGAGCAGCACCCCGGCACGGGCAAACTCCACCCCCTCACTCCACAGCCCCTCCACTAACTGCCCCGCGTACCGCAGCAGTGTCGGCGTGAAGTTGCTGGCAGTATCGAGTCTGCAGGTAGCAGAGGCAGAGTAGGGATGCTCTCCATACCGGCTCGACGCGGCGAACACCGTCAATCTGGCAGCCGTCAGGTGCTCTTTGCGCAGCTTGCGGGCCGCTTTGGCAGTAAAGGTCGCTACTGCCTCCTGCAGCTCGTTGACGGAGCGGACGCGCTGGCCAAAGGAGCGCGAGACCATGACCGTCCTGCGCCGGGGGGCACTCGGGGCCAGGGGAATACAGCTAATGCCCCCCAGCTCCAGCACCGTGCGCAAGCCCACTACGCTCATCCGCTTGCGCACCCACAGGTGCGGCAGCTCCCTCAACTGCAGGGCCGTGGTGCAATCATTCTCGACCAGCATTTTGGCCCAGCGACTGCCAATGCCCCACACCGCTGATATTGGTAACCGGGCCAGCACCGCGTCCTCCGTTGCCGGGTCTATCAAGGCGAAGGCTCCCACACCAGATAGTTCTTTCTTCGCCACCCAGATTGCTACCTTACTGAGCGTCTTCGTCCGGCCAGCCCCGAGGCTCACCCCGATTCCCGTCCACCTGGCCACTGTCCGGCGCACC
>JACMIX010000386.1 GCA_014380935.1 Gloeobacterales cyanobacterium ES-bin-141
AGCACCACTACCCAGGCCAAACTGTTCAAGCACCGCCTTGCGCATCTGTGCCGGTGGCAGGAGTCCCTGAGCCAGGATGAAATCATGGAACTCACGCCGGTCAAACTTGACCCCCCTGGCTCGCTCCACCTCCGAGCGCAACTCCATCAACCGGGTAAAACCATAGAAGTACGAGGTCGCCTGACCGGGTGAGCGAAAGGTGTAACGCTCCACCTCCTGGTTGGCGTAGGCATCCGAGACGACCACCTCTTCTTTGAGTAGCCTCAGTGCCTCCTGGGGCGTTATCTTACCCAGCTGTAACTCGGGGTCCAGGAAAGCGCGAGCCGCCCGTCTGAGGCGGAACTGTAACGAGATGAGCTGGCCCTCGGGCGGCATGTACGGCAACATAATTGCCTCCGAGTACAAACCCCATCCCTCGATATTGGTGCTGTTGGCGGCAAAGACAGCCCGGGCTGTAGACACACCCTTCTCGATGATCGAAGCGAACTGCATCTCGTGACCGGGCCGGGCCTCGTGGGCTGTGAGTGACCAGGAAGCCGCCGCAAAAGTAAAGTCATCCGGCTTCTGCGTCTTGGCCGTGCCCGGTCCGGTGGGAATATTCAGCGGCAGCACGAATTCGCCCATCTCGCCGGTGTTGCCCAACAGACGTGGTGCCTGCATATGAGGGGCAGGAGACACGGCACTCTCTGCCGCGCTCGCAAGCCGCATCCAGGCCGGACGCTCGGGCAGGGTGACGAGGTTCTCGCGCTTGATAATTGCCTCAATTTCTGAGATGCGCTTGCGATAGTGCGGCAAGATCTCCTCTCCGACCAACTGGTCACCCTTGAGCGCACTAATAACCTCGCGGTAGTCGGTAAGGGTCAGACCCTTCTGTTTCGCAACCTCGGGTGCGAGTTGCTGCATTTGCTTTTGAATGTCGTTGAAGGCCGTACGTGCCCTGGTAGCTAGCTCCGCCGGGGGAATATCCACACCGTCTTGTTGAAGTGCGAAGGCATACTTCTCAGGCGGCTGCCGGAAGTCCGCCCGCGCCCTGGGTAGGACTTCCTGCCGGACAAAAGTGTTGTAAGCGCTAAGTTGCTCCTTGAGCCGGGTATACAGTTCTTGATACCCGGCAATCTCGTAACGCTTAAATAACTCATCAATACCGTCGATCAATGCGTTCGCCGTGGCGAGGTCCTTCTCCACTTCCGCCTTGATAGGGCCAATGAGTCCCGGTGTGTTCAAGCGCTCGCGCGTACGTTGCTCGGCCAGAATTGTCAGGGGTGTGTAGCCTTCTTCGAGTCCTGCGTAGCGCTTGAGGCGCACGAGGGCCGCTCGCCTGCGTTGGGGAGAAACCTGCTCGTCAAGAAGCGCCCGTAGACCCCCAAAGGCCAGCCGGGTCGCGTTGATGTAGGGAATATCGTACTTCTCGTCCAGCGCTGATCCCCGCGCCGTATCCCCGGCTGCCTTTACCAGGATCTCGAGGTCTTGACGCACAAGCGGGTCTTTCTCGCGGGCGAGCTTTGCTTCGAGTTCCCGACCCACTGTTGTGAGTGCCTGCCTGTACCGTTCGCTCACCCCGAGCTTGAGGTCGATGACTTGCTCATCGAGGCCCTCGACACCCGTTCTTCCTGCATCCTCTGGATTGAACCGAGCCAGAACATCGAGTAGAACCTGAGCGTTCTGATTGCTGCGCTCCACCCAGGCAGGCTTCGATGCGGCCTGCGGTGGTGATGGTTGGGCCGAAGCAGGCAGGAGAGGCATCGATACGAGACACCCGGCGAGTGCCACTACAAGAACGACTGTGGTACGTAGAGATACGCGAACTTGGCTCATATATCTTTTTGAGTTTTTAGGGAAGGCCTGTGATGATTCGAGAAGTTTCGCTGGTTACCAGTCTGCGATTGCTAGCTGCTCAGAATCCGTACTCACTCTACCCTGCCGATGTTATCGAGTTGCTGCTCGTAGCGAGCAATATCCCCACGCCTGGAATAGATATTCGCTGCCTTGCGATAATCCTGAATTGCTGCTTGCTTATTTCCCATCTGAGCCCGAATATCTCCCCGGCTATCGTACGCATTAGCATTTCTGGGGTCGATGCGCAGAGCAGTATTCAAATCTTTCAAGGCCCCCTGTCTATCTCCGAGGGCAGAGCGGGCAAGCCCCCGATTGACATAGGCACGCACAAGTTCAGGATCGATACGTAGAGCCTGGGTGTAATCTTCAATCGCCCCGCGCTCGTCTCCCAGGTCGAAACGGGCAAGTCCCCGACCGTTGTAGGCACTTACCAATTTAGGATCGACGCGCAACGCCTGAGTGTAACGGTTGATAGCCGTTTCATAATCACCCTTCTGAGCCTGGTCCACTCCCTGTCGGAGCAAGTCCTCTGAAGACAACCCGCCCCGGGATGCCGTCCTGGTTATACTTTGCTCTGCCTGTAAGGGCTGAGCATTAGTTGCAAGGTCTGGCCCTCCCAGAATGCAAGCTGCGCCAAGCAGAACGGCAACAACTCCTCTCAGTGAGTTAGAACCATACCTATCAATAATGTTCATATCAATAAGACCCGTATCAACGTCTGCAGCGCTCTTTATCTATGTAGAAAAAGACCGATGCACGACCCCTGGAACTGTTAGCAATCTATGTAACAACCCAGAAGCGATAGATTACTTATCCCACTTTGCCCACTGCCACGGCTTCCCCCCACAGACCAGGTAGATCTCTTTCATAAGTGTGAAATTCACGCAACAAAAAACCGGCAATTCCGGCTACAAAGCCAGGACTACCGGAGTCTATTCATCAGGAGTTAGACGTTGTCAGGCTGGATCACGAAGAGCCGGACAGGTTTAAGACGAGGCCAGAATCTGAGCGGCCTTGAGGCGGATGACCCGTTCAGGGTCTGAGCACAGGGGCTCAAGGACAGAACGGGTTTCGGCAGTGAGGCCCCAACTGGCCAGGGTGCCGATAGCACAGTAGCGTACGGACCACTCCTGGTCACTTAGAGCCCGAGCGACAAAGTGCCTACTCTCCATATCCTGGAACTGTCCCAGTCCCTTGATGCAGATCCGCCGAACGCTTGGGGTAATGTCGGCCTTCAGCCAGTATTCGTAAGCAGTACGGGCACGGGCATCACCGATCATCAGTAAAGCTCTCAACCCCTGAAAGCGCGACCCGTAATCGAAGTGCTCAAGGCGATCAATGAGGGGCTGAACTGCCGGTTCGCCGATCGACGCCAGCCCCTGCACTGCAACCTCGAAAATGGCCGGGTTGTTGTAAGTCAACGCCTGGAGGAGCGGCTCGATGGTTGCCGGGTGCCGGGTTTCGGCCACCGCCTGCACGGCGGTGAGCAACTGGTCCGGGTCGCGGGCCTGAGCCAGTTGTTGCAAGCAGCTTTCAACCGACCGTGGTACATCCATTTGTTGAATCACAACTTCCTTCCCTAAACGATGCCCTGGCCCGAACGCAGCAACTCACGCGGCGAGACGCGACGCAACTGACCAACCCGAGCGCGGTCGGTGTCGCTGCCGGCATCCCCACTATAGAGTTTGAGCATGCGCTCGAAGGCACCAGCCGGCTGATCGACCTGGTACTTGAAGCCGCGGAAGTAAGGGACGATGTTCTCCCCGAACGTCTCGCGGTACTCGTCGCTGTCGATGTACGAATCAACCTCGACCCCAT
>JACMIX010000387.1 GCA_014380935.1 Gloeobacterales cyanobacterium ES-bin-141
ACCTGATCGGCCAGGCTGTAGCACAGCCGCAGCATCATAAAAAATCTCGACTGGGAGGGGACCAGGCTATCGAAGCTATCGCAGTAGTGGTGCTCCTGGATAATCAGCCTGGCATGTTTTTTGAGCGCGAATAGCCTGGAGACGTTTGCCCACGAGCAGGCACTGTGGAAGACGATCAAATCGACAGGTCTCGTCCTCAGCACGTAGTTTGAATGGTCGATCAGGGAACTGGCGAACTCAAAATCGAGCGCGAGCCGCGAATCGAGTAGACTTTCGAGGTTCGAGCGAACGCCTCCCACTTTGTGGTCGGTGACAATGTGCAGCGTTTTGGGCCTGGTGACTCTCACGGACTCATTCACAGCGGGCTTCCTTCCTCTTTAAAAAAGAGTTCGTAGGGGGCGAGAAACTGTTTGAGGAATCCATCCGGCAGGACACCTGCGCCCGCAGCCGTGGACTGGTGTTGCGAGTGGTATGCCTCTATGGCCCGGTCCTTGGCGTCCCGGGCAGGGCCGATGGCCAGTTGATAGGCACCTCTGAATTCGGGTGCGCCTGCATTGCACAGCATAGGTGCCTGCCACAGCAGCCAGACTGGATATTGCAAAAGTTCAGCCCTGAGCTCGGACTCGACCAGTGCTGCTTTGACCAGCCGGTAGGTCGCCTCGTGGTCTACGTGGCGGTCTTTGCGGTGGGGGACGTAAACCTCCTCGGGTTGAAAAGACTGCAACAGGTGTACCAGTTGTTGAATGAGTCGCCGGTGCTCCTCGCAGGACAACGTCTCGAGGCCCCCGTCCGGTTGGTCGAGGAAGTGGACCGCCGGGGGTGTGATGCCGAGCATCGAAACGGCCTGTAGGGCTTCACGCTTGCGGGCGAGGACTAGTTTGCGCGCTTCGCCCGCCGGACGAGTACCGTGTGACTGGCAACCATCGGTCAGAAAGACGACTTCGACCGGTACATTCAGGGACCGCTTGAGGGCGATCATCCCACCGCAACCGAACGTCTCGTCGTCCTGATGGGGAGCAAAGACCATGGCAGATCTGGCATTTGCACTCAGGGGGCTGCTGCTTTGAATGACCGAACGGAGCAACCGGCCCGCGCGCGCCGCGCGTAGTCTGGCCATGGGCAACGCTCCGAGGCCGCGTATGAACTGTTTGACGTCGAGTGGTTGCATTGCTTAACCTCCTTTTTGCAGGACCACGCGTTGCTGGTGGTTGAATGCCGAGCGCAGGGCCTGACTTTCGAGCCTGGAGTAGAGGCCGCAGGGCAGGAGTGCCAGCACGTAGACCGCGGCACCGCTGAGCAAGGTCCGTTGGGGTTCCTCGAACAAGATGCGCGGGTCCGTGCGCAGTGCCCGGTGAAACAGCTCCATCGCCACCCGGCCGTCGCGCGAGCGTACCGCCCGCCGCGCCAGGTAGCGCAACTGGTAGGCACGGGCAAGTGATCCCCACTCTTCAATCAGCTCGGGCGCGTAGGCACGCGTCTTCTCAATCACGCACTCCCAACTGGCCAATTGCTTGAACACATCGGCTGAAAGACCATCCGCGTTCACCCGGTACAGAGTGAGGGCCTCGGGAATGCCCTCGACCCGGCAACCCGTCTGGACAGCGATCCGGATCCAGCATTCGATGTCCTCGGACTGGCGCAGGGTTTCATCGAAGTACCATTCGAGCTTGCTCTCATCGGGCGCGAAAGCGATCTGGGCCAGGACCGAGGCGCGGATGACCGGGGCTGAGCCGTTGCCAACCGGGTTGCGGCAGAGCAGATGCCCGAGGGTGATGTCCGTGAGCCTGGGCATCTGGTAGTAATTGAGCGGGTTGCCGTCCTGGTCGATGAAGGCCGAGCGGCTGAAGCTGATGCCCACCTCGGGCACGCGGTCCAGGTGCGCGACGTGTCTCTCCAGTTTCTCGGGCAACCAGAGATCGTCTGCATCCAGGAAAGCCACGTACTCACCCCCAGCATGCCGGATACCCGTATTGCGGGCACCGGCGAGTCCGCGGTTCTTCTGGCTGATGATGCGGATGCGCGGGTCCTCAAAATGCCGACAAATCTCGACACTGCGGTCCGGGGAGCCGTCGTCGATAATCAACAGCTCAAAATCGTCGTAGGTCTGAGCCAGGACCGATTCGACCGTACCCTGCACGAATCGCTCGACATTGTAGACAGGCAAAACAACAGAAACCCTGGGCATCCAAAACCTCCTGATTTGAGTAACATCACGCCGGGTACCGGTTGATGAGGTGGCGGCTGTAAACCGCCGCGAGCGTCAGCAGCGAGCGTCGCGGTTGCTGGACGACCAGCCGCCAGTCCGCGGCGAGGGCGTCGTGAATAAGCTTCGATGAGACTGCTGGGGGCAATCCCAGACGCAGCGCACGTCTGGCCAGGTATTGCAGGTGGGCGGCACGGGCAAGCGAGCAGTGCGCCTCCACCAGTTCCGGGGCAGTGGTACGGGCCTTGGCGATAAAAGCCTCCCAGCCCGCCTGCATCCGGTGTAGGTCGGCCGAGGCACCCGTCGTATTGGTGCGGTAGCGGATCAGCACCAGGTCGATACCCTCGACCTGCCAGTGATGGGTACACAGGACCCGGAACACCCAGTCGAGGTCCTCGCAGTAGCGCAGTTGCAGGTCAAAGTCGCCCGCCGCCTCGATAACCTCCCGCCGTATAACCAGGTTCGAGGGAGTCGTGGTCGGGTTGCTGTAGAGCAGGTGCACGGGTTTTAGACCCCGCAGGCGTGCCCTGGTCGTGTCTCCGGTCGGCACTCCCCGCTCGTCCATAAACGCCACCCGCCCATAGCTGACACCCAGACGAGGGTTGGCGATGAGATGCCTGATGCTCATGGCGAGCTTGTCCGGCAGCCAGAAATCATCCGCGTCCAGGAAAGCGATGAACTTGCCGGTCGCAGCCTGTATACCGAGGTTGCGGGCCGCACTCGGTCCGGCATTGGCCTGACTCAGAAGCCGGATGCGCGGGTCACGCCGACAATAACTCCGGGCCACGGCGAGGGTGTTATCCGCAGAGCCGTCATCGACGATCCAGACCTCCCAGTTGGTGTGACTTTGCTCCAATACCGACTCGAGCGCTTCGCCCAGGAAACCTGCCCCGTTGTAGACCGGAACGACAATCGATATCTGGTGCAAATTCGTCATGACAGTGAAGGGGTGAGGGGTTTAGCAAACAGCATCCGGGTCGTCCAGACCGCGAAGGGCGGCAGGGCGAGCACGTGACAGACAAGAACCGCCAGCGCAACTCCTCCGATGCCCCAGGGAGTACTCACCGCGATCGCCGCGACCAGCACCAGGGTAAAAAAGAGGTTCCACTGCAAGTCCAGGTGCGTCCGGTTGACGGCGTGCAGCAACTGAGAGGCAGCATCAGCAAAAGGGCGGGGCAAGGCAGAAAGGCAAACCAAGATCAGTACCGGCACCGCTCCCGCCGCTACCCATTTCTCACCGAAAATAATCGGCACATAAATAGGAGCAAGGCTCGACTGGAGAAGCACTAGCGGCACCGCCACCAGCGCTATCGTCTTCAAGCCGCTGAAGAACCGCACCTTCAACTGCTCGGGGTCTGTGTTGACAGCACACAGGTGAGGATAGAGGGCCGAACTGAAAGCGCTAATCACGCCCAGACTGATGCCAAGACCCGCGTTGAAGGCAAAGTAATAGACTCCCAGAGCCTCGACACCCAGCACCCGGCCCACGATCAGGTAGTCGATGTTTCCCCGCAAGGTGGTGAGCAACTCGACACCGAGGATATTGCGGGCAAAGGCGACAATCTCCGGCCAGCGCTTGAGGGTGAACCGTCTGGGTGCCCGCCAGGGATGATTGGCATAGTTGATGATGACCCAGATTGGTGCCACCAGGACCTTGGGCAGGATAAGCGCCCACAGGCCCATGCCCAGCAGCGCAAACACAATCGTCAACACACAATCGCAAGAAAGCTGGGCGGCGTTGGTGATAGCTGTGATTTTGAGCCGGTTCTCGCGCATCAGCAGCATCGCCTGTATGTAGCCGAGCGGGACGAGCAAGTAGACAACGGCCATCACGCCGATTGGCAGGGCAATCTCGCTCTTGCCGTAGAACCAGCCGATCGGCACGGCAAGCAGACACTGAAGGACAAACAGCGACCCGCACAGTATCCAGTTCAACCAGTAGGCCGTGTCGCAAAGCTCATCCAAATCCTCGGCGCTAGCCTGAATGATCTTCGACCCGATACCGGAACGGGTAAAAACCGTGAGAAATTCGTTGGTCGTCAGGACCACCGCGGCAAGCCCGTAATCACTGGGGCTAAGCCAGCGGGCCAGAACCACCGTGGCGGCGAGCCGAAACACGCGATTGCTCAACTGGGCAGCCCCAAGCCAGCCGACGTTGCGGATGAATCGGTCGGACAACTTCTTTTGCAACCACTCCAACAATCCCTGCACTGTCTTCATGTCAATATTTCTTCCCAAAGCAGAAGTTCCCAGGCGCTCAAGCACCGGTCCCAGGACCCCTGCACGGACGCTCTACCAGTCTTGCCCCAGCGTTCGAGGTCGTGCTCTTCGAGAGACGCAATGACTCGGGCAAGCTGCTGCGGGTCCTCCGGCGGCACCAGCACGCCGCAGTCTCCTGCCTGCTCGCTCAGTCCATCGACGTCCGAGACGACAACGGGTTTGCCCGCCGCCCTGGCCTCAAGGCAAACGTTGCCCCAGGGCTCCCAGCGTGAAGGAATAATTACCACATCGCAGTGTTCGAGAAAGGCGGGCACGCTGTCGATACAGCCGCAGAAAACGACCTCGAGCCCCTCGGCTAGCTGCTTGAGCCGCGCTTCATCCGGACCGTAACCGGCAATCAGAAGCCGCACATTGGCATCCGGAATCAACCGCATTGCCTCAAGCAGGATGTCGAAGCCTTTTTGAGGCGCAAAGCGTCCGTAGGCAGCCAGGGTAAGGGGCCGGGTCGCGGCTTTGAGCGGCACCGCCAGGAAAGGCTCGGTCACCGTACACTGCTGAATGACCTGTAGCTTTGCGTTACTGACCAGCCGGTTGTCGAGCATCCACTGGCCCTGTGCCCTGGAGACAGCGATGATCCGGTCCGCGAGCTTTGCCGCTGACTTGAGCATGAGGTGGAAGCGGGGAATAGACGCGACCTGACCCTCGAAGCCCTGACAGTAATGGTGGTCCTGGATCAGCAGTTTCTTGACCAGGTATTTGATGCGTAGCAGGTCGGGCAGACTGGTCCAGGAGCGGGGATTGTGCAACACCACGATGTCCGCCCGGGCCTCGGCATTTTGAAGCCTGGCTTCTTGAACTGACTGAATCTCAAAATCGAACTGTTCCGCCAGCCGGGAGCGAACCAGGCTTTGCAGGGACGACTTGATGCCGCCTACATTTTTGTCATCCAGCAGATGCAAGACTTTCGGTTTCATTACGCGTTCCTGAAAATGGTCTCAAGTCTGCCGGTTGGCGCTCTTTCAGCGCGATGCCAATCGTGATCAGACCCGGCCAGAACAAATAGGCCAGGATTTCGAGGTTCTCGCCAAACGTGTACAGAAAAATAACCAAGAAGACGCTCATCCCGAGCCGGGCCGTCTGGCTGCGGTGCAGCCTGAGCAATAGCTCGACCGCGGTCCAGAGCATCGGGACGCCCAGTGCGGCAAATCCCACGGCACCTTTGACGAACAACAGGCCCAGCCAGGTGTGGTGCGAGCCGATGGGCATGTACTCGACCAGGTGCGGCCCGCGCTCGACAACACCATGGCCCCACAGGGGAGCCTCACTCCAGCGCTCGACCGCGATGCGACCGAGGACCTCGCGTACCCGTGAGGAATCGGCCCGGGCGCGGACGAACGTTTCCTGAATAGTCTCGAACGCGTCCAGGATGCTCGTACTGAAGGCACCTGCGACACCCGCGAGCACGCCACCCCCGACCAGCATCCCGGGATGGGCAAAACCCGTCATCAGCCGCGTAGTGCCCCAGACGATTGGCACTGCCAGGATGGCAAGGCGCGACCCCGAGACAAGACACATGGCGACGCAGGCCGCCATACCGGTCCAGCGCCATTTATGCTCTGGTTCGGAGGCAGCCAGAAAGAAATAGATGTTGGCAACGAACCCCAGGGCAGGAGCCCAGGGGGTGAAGAGCCGCCAGCGCGGTAGCCCATTACCGGGATCGATCTCGTAAAGATCGACTGAAAAGAATTCGGCACCCGGTCCGCCCACGGCCTGCAAGGGCGAGACGTAAAGGGTCTCAGGCAGGCGCAGGACGTAGG
Source organism: Gloeobacterales cyanobacterium ES-bin-141 (assembly GCA_014380935.1). Lineage (GTDB taxonomy): Bacteria > Cyanobacteriota > Cyanobacteriia > Gloeobacterales > Gloeobacteraceae > JACMIX01. The sequence goes on from JACMIX010000387.1 coordinate 6,241, forward strand.
CCATCAAAAAGACAGGCAGCAACACGAGGGTCTGCAGACCCAGGATGCAGGCGGCACGGCTGAGAAGTTGAAGCCGGATATTCAGACAGCCAATCAGCGGAAAGAGCGCGAGCAACGCCCAGCCCTTGGCCCACCCGAGCGAGGATTTGACCAGCAAGTCCACTCCCAGACCGGTGTCCAGGTGACCCGCAATCAGGGCTAGCTCCATCCCCAGCATCGAGACGACCCAGACGTACACACCCCACGGGATGGTGATTTTCTCCTCAGCAGGAGTATCGGCCGTCTGGTGCCAGAGCTTCCGGCCCAGGTAAATCAGTAAGATCCAGGCCAGGACCGGTGCCAGGATGTAAAGACCCCCTACGAGGTAAAACCCGTAGGTCCCGACGATGGCCCACCAGACCGCTCGCTCCTCGAAGTTACGCGGTTTCATCAGATCTCCGCAGCCACAAAACCGCGATGCCTGCCGTCACCAGCACCGAGGCCAGCAATGTACCCAGCAGCGTGTAGGCCCGGCTGGGGAAGCTGGGTGCATCGGCCAGTTGCGGCTCGATCAGCATCTGGACCAGTGGGTAGGACGCGTAGATGTCGGATTTGCCGATATCCAGCTTGGCGAGGGTTGATGTGAAGACCGCTTCTGCGAGTTGCAGATTGCGTTGCCGGCCCTCAAGCCCTGCTTGCTGGGAAGTACGGACTTTGAGGGTTCTCTCCATCTGGGCAATTTGCCGGGTCAGTTCGTTTGCCTGGCCTGAGAGCCCCTTGGCTTGGGCCTGGGTGGTAACCAGATCGCGGAGGAGATCCTCGCGGCTCCCCCGGCTGGTGGTAGTGACCAGGTTGAGACGCTGGAGGGTGTCCTCATTGGTCCCCGGACCGAGTAGGGACTCTCCACGTTCAATGAGCCCATCGCGCACCGCTTGCTGTCTCGCTTTTTCTTTGATGACCGCCGGGTGGTTGGGACCCCACTTGGACAGTTGCACTTGCAGGGCCGCGGTGGACTCGCTGTACTCCTTGAGGTAGTCCTGAAAAAGCCGGTCCGCTTGCAGCACAAAGGCGTTTGCCGCCTGACGGGGGGTGGTACCCATCGTCTGGGTCAACTGGGACATCTGGTTGGTGGTGAGTTGTTGCTGCGAGAGCACCACGGCCCGCTCTTTTCTGAGTTGCTCGATAGTGGCGACCAGGCCGCCAACCTGTTCTGAGGAAACCAGACCAGAATTGATTTTGTACTTCAACAAGTCACCCTGCGCATCTTTGAGCTTCTGGGTCGTATCGCGGGTCGCTTGTTGAATACCTCTTTCGCGGCGCAACGACTCATCGGACCTCAATTGGTCGAGACGCTTCTCAAACGCGGCGAACAGGGCACGGGACTTACTTTGCGCCTCCTCGGGCGAGGAACCGTTAAAAGTAAACTCGATGACGGAGGTCTGGTCGGGGAGCTTGACGCGAGGTTTGCCGAATATCCCGGCAGTCATACCGAGGGTCTCTGCTGCTGCACGCAGAACGGTGTCGCTCTCAATAACAGCTTTGTAATTTGCCCGCGGGTCGAGGGCAGAACTCAAATAGGGAGAACTCACCAGGGAAGAAGCCTGGCCTACATCGGCGAGATCGACATTCGTACCTGCCCCGGCACCCGGCAAGATCAACGACCAGCCACTCGTGTACACACTCGGTACGACGGCGAGGAACGTCACGGCCGCGCCCCAGATGACTGCGTTCGCGGCAAGGCCAAGCAGGACATAGCGCCCGAGACCAGACCGGCGAGGTTCAAGTTTTTCCGGTAACTCAGGAATAGGTATGGCTTGTGTCATCTCAGGCCTCCAAAAATACGGGCCGGGCCGAACAACAAACTGAACGGGTTGATGATGGCGGCGATGACGCTGAAGATGTCCTTGATATTGGTGACGGCCGAGTCATAACAAGCGACGCCGTCACCCGACATCAACAGGGGATTGTTGTCGTGATTGGACTGCCGGATAATGTCCTCGATCGGGCGATCCAGGGTATTCGTCACCCCTGAGAGTCTGTCTGTACGAACCAGGACGCCGTGGCGTCCGGCATTGGTCGTCTGGGTGCCACCGACGCAGTTGGCGGCCATGACAGCCTGGGAGAGACGCGCACCGTAGGGGAAGTTCCTTGCGTCACTGCCACCGGCAGAAGAACTGGCGTTGCTCGAAGCAGGAACGCTCAGGTTGGACAGCAGAACGTTGATACCCGGGGGGGTAATCTGTGAGGGCCGCACCAGCCGGGACTGAAAGATCTGGGTACTCGGCACGACAACCCGATCGCCCGCCACCAGGGGAACATCTTCGACTGGCCCTCCATCGATGATCCCGTCCAGGTTGATGGTCTTCTCGACGCCTCCACGTATGAGGCGGATATTCTTCAGGTCGGCATCCGGCATGACACCCCCGGCAGCCTGAATAGCCGTGGTCAAAAAGCGCTCGGGTGCCGCATCACCGGGCAGTTCTGTAACCTCTTTGCGCTCCACCTCACGGCTGCGGTCATTGATCTGTACTCGGCCCGGAAAGAAGGTCGCTCCCTCGACTTCAACCTGAACGGGTGCCCAAGAAAGCACCTGGAGGTTTACCCTGGCGAAGTTCTTCTGGAAGTAGCCTCTTTCAACCAGCACCTGGGAGAGTTGTTCGGCCACCGCCTCGGGCTCCAGTCCAACAACCTTAAACGCACCGATGTGAGGCAGCTCCAGGGCACCGTCAGTATCTACTTCGTAACCGCCGGCAAATTCTTCTCCCTCGGGGATCGTGAGCTTGATTTTGTCTCCCAGCGACAGAGGCATGGCCAGTACCGGGGCAATCTGAGAGCCGATTACCAGCATCAGAGAGATGATCCCGCTGACCGAAGCGTTACGCATGCAACTAAACTGATCCCTGTTAAACTGCACGATATTTAAGCCAATACATACTGGTTAGTTTTCCTCGAATTTAGTTTTAAAATCTCCGTAAAGTTACGGATTTACTACCTTGATCTATATAGAATCCGTAAATTGTTTGATATTTCTTCAAACCCTGTTGGATACGCCTTGAAGCCCGCGGACTCTTCACCCACGAGCTTCAATGTTCAAGCAGGCTTGAGATCAGCAGACTACAAAGATGGGAATACAGCCCTCAGCAACAGCACCGGCAACTCCCAGATGTGATGTTCTTCAGACAGATCGATGCCTAATGCACTTTTAAGCACATACAAACCGACCAGAAAAGTCATGATGCGGAGTGGAAACTTAAATCGAGTCGTGGAGGTAGTAATGTTGGTGGGACGTTTCAGATAGTAGCCCTGCAAATAATCCACCCCTAAGCTCTGCAAGATTTTGAGTGTCTCGGTATCCTCCACGGACTCAGCCAGGGTACGCTTACCGAAAGCATGGGCAATATCGTTCATAGCGCTCACCAGGACCCGGTAGAGAGGATCGGTCTTTAAGCCGCGGATGAACTTGCCGTCGATTTTGATCATATCCACGGGTAAGTCTCGCAGGTATTCGCACCGGGAAATATCAAAACCGAAGTCGTCCAGTGCAAACCGGCAACCGATCCCCTTGAGGTCCTTGATAAGCATCTGTGCCGCTCCAAAATGCTTCAGCACATCCTGCTCAGACAGCTCGAAACAGAGACGGTCAGCCTGAATATTTGCCACTTGCAGCCGCTCCTTGACGTTCCGAGCAAAACCCGGATCATTGAGACATTCGGAAGAGAGGTTTACCGAAAGGCAAAGGCTAGGCTCCTGGGCAAGTTGCGCGATAGCCTTTTCGAGCACGCGGTAGTCAATCTGGTGCATCAGACCGGAGCGCAAAGCGACAGGAATAAAGAGCGCGGGCATAATCAGTTCCCCTTCGCGGTCCCGCATTCTCAGTAGAACTTCGTTGTGCATGACTTTCCCATCGACTGTCCGGTAAACTGGCTGAAACCACAATTCCAATCGGTCGTGCAGAAGCGCTTCTTGGAGAAGGACTTCGGTGCCGACGAATAGATTCTCTTCAATTTGGTTGGGCAAGTGGATCTGATGCATTGGTACGAACCGGTATTGGTTGACTCTATAGGGCGTGTCAAGTCTATAAAACTTAGATAAGTACCAAGTAGTTAGTTTTCGGCAATTTTTATCGCTGCCACTCTATGCAGGCCTTTAAAAGCTCGGGGTCGTCCCACGGTACGTCGTGATGGGCACTCAATAAGTGATGACTCGCAGGATCACGGTGCCATTCTTGAGGGAAGAAAGTCACTAAAGTCTCTTCGAGTACAGGTGATGATATGCAGGCTTTGCCGGACATCTTCGTAAACAGCGCAGCGCAGAGATCAGTATCAATCAATCCTCCGAGATGACACACTGGAATTGGCCTCGGGTTGCACTCAAGAAAGTAAGCCTGTCCATCCGCATCTAGCATGAAGTCGAAACCGGCAAACCCTGTGTAGTCAAATTGCTGAATCAACTTTGACGCTGCTGCTGCCATTTCCCGATGATTGACCAAACGCACAACACTGCTTTGACCAGTGATTGACATGGTTTGCTCGGGAATAGCGGCAAATCCGGCCAGGACCTCACCCGCAACAGCAACCAGGCAGTACATGGCCGGTCTGCCTTGAATAAATTGTTGGGCGCTGAGGGCGAAACCGGTCGGGTACCAGTCCCTATGCAACCATCCACGCACCGCGCTTTTGAGTGGATGTGTTTTTGGGGGCAACAAAGCAGGTAAAGCCTCGACGAGTTGGCGTTCGTCACGACAGATCTTTACCCCCGTCCCCGACCAACTGAAGTCACTTTTGAGCACGACCGGATAACCTTGCCGACGCGCAAAGTCCAGGGCAGCTTCGGTACTGGCGATGGTCTGTTGTACCGGCGTGCGTATCCCTAGTTCAGCAGCAAGTTGCTGAGTAACATGCTTGAACAGCGTTGCGGCAAAGTACTCGGGACTCCCCAGGGAATTGCAGACGACTTTCAGGACTTCTTTTGGTACGGTATCCGGCTGGCTGGCTGCGCGCCGAACAACCGAGTGCAGAAAGGCAACAGCTATCTCATCACCGG
>JACMIX010000388.1 GCA_014380935.1 Gloeobacterales cyanobacterium ES-bin-141
GCGCTACATCCCGGTCGGCATGGATACTGTCCTGAATATCTCGGACGTCGATAGTGTTACCAAGGCGATGATGCAGCTGGCGGTCCTGTTTAGCGACGGCGGTCTTACACCTGATGACGGCTATCAGATCTTTCATCTGGTCAATCGCTGGCAACCGATGCCCGTCCGTTTCCTGCGCGACCTGAGCAATAGTAGCGAGCCGGAGTTGAGTGGGCGCATCCAGCACGTTGAGCCCGCGCACTTCAAAACCGAGATCCTGCCCAAGCTTTCCTGGATGGAAAAGCTCTACTACAGCAACTTCGTCGAGCCGTTTATCGGTTACATGAACCGGGCCAGGACCAACGCCGCTACCGACAATGTTGATAACTTGCTGGGTGAGGATTGGCACAACCTCCACCCGTCCCATCAGGTGAATCTCGGTCAGTGGCTGGAGGCGGGTGTTCGCCAGGCAATCGAGAAAGATTTCGGTGAGCTTCCCAAAGTCAAGCGCTAGAGCACATCATTCGATAGAGTCCCCATGAACACGATTCGAAACAAAGCGTTAATCGAGATAGAGCGGGCCTACCTGAATTTTGAACTGCCCCCAGTTCTGGGAGCGCCAATGCTCTGGTTCGAGCAGGCATTTTTTGATCAGGGTCTCGAGCAAATCAAAATTGACAGACCCATCTTCATTGTTGGCTGCCATCGCTCCGGTACGACTGTACTTTACGAGACCCTCGCCAAGCATCCCGACCTGGTCTACTTCACCAACGGCTCCAGCCTCTCACCGCACACGCCTATCCTGATCAACCGGCTGATGGACCTGATGGGTAAGCGCGCTCCCCAGGTCGAGCGTTTTGTCAAAGATGGCCTGACCGTTTCCTACGCTACACCCAGTGAGGGCATCCGAATCTGGGAGTTGTATGCGCCTGAGGGCGGCGATTACTGCCTCGACGAAACCCATGCCAACCCCAAGATGGAGCAGTACTTAAAGCTTGCAATCAAAAAGCACCTCAAGCACTTCAACGGCAAACGCTTCCTGAACAAAAACCCGGACAACTCCGTGCGCATGCGCTATCTCAACAAGCTCTTCCCGGATGCACGCTTTATTCACATCGTTCGTGATGGGCGGGCCGTGTGCAATTCACTGCTCAAATTCCGTGAAGCGGCGGCTGAGTTTTTTGGTCCCGAGCATCGCCATGCCACTAATGGTGTCAAGGTCAAAGCCTGGAGTGACATTGAGCAGTACTGGCGTACTGACCCGGCCTACGCGGCAGGGCTTGTCTGGCGCGAGGTCATGGAGACGGTCGAGCGTGACAGCAAATTCATCACTCCCGACCGCTACCTGGAGTTTCGCTACGAAGACTTTGTCGCGGCTCCGATGGACTATCTCGAAAAGATTAGCCGCTTCAGCGAGCTGCGCTGGGACAAAGACACCGAGCGAGCCTTTGCCCAAGAAGCAGGCAAGCTCAACCTCGGCGGGCGCAACGATGCCTGGAAAAAGCGTCTCAAAGACAACGACCTTGAGCGCCTGATGGAGATCATCGGACCCAAAATGCGCGAATACCAATATTCTTAATCACCGGGGCAAATCGTGGGCATCTTACCGTACACTCTCAAGAAAAAAGTCATGGCCGAGTTGCAAAAGTCCTACGTGACTATGCATCTGCCCGCGCCCGTCGAAGCTCCTCTGATTGCCATCGAAGAAGTCTTCTTTGGGGGTGGGCTCGATAACATTGCTATCAAGCAGCCAATATTTATCGTCGGTTGCCACCGCTCTGGTACTACAGTTCTCTACGAAGCGCTTGCCAAGCACCCCGACCTGGTCTTTTTAACCAACGCCTCAGCTTTCCTACCCCGTATCCCGATTCTCTCGAATGTCGTCGGTAGTATGTTCGCCCTCGAAGAAGTAGCCGAAGAACGCTTTCTCAAGGACGGGATCGCTTTTACCCATGCAACCCCCAGTGAAGGCATCCGCATCTGGGAGTTGCACGCCCCCGAGGGCGGCGACTACTGCCTCGATGAAACCCACTCCAATCCCAAGATGGAGCGTTACCTCGATCTGACGATCAAAAAGCACCTCAAGCACTTCAAGGGCAAACGCTTCTTGAACAAAAACCCGGACAACTCGGTGCGCATGCGCTACCTTAACAAACTCTTCCCAGATGCCTATTTCATCAACATCGTTCGTGACGGGCGGGCAGTGTGCAGTTCTTTGATGAAAGTGCGCGAGATCGCTGCCGAATTTTTTGGTCCCGAGCATCGCCACGCGACTAGCGGTGTCAAGGTCAAAGCCTGGAGCGACATCGAAGAAACCTGGCGCACTGACCCGGTCGTGTCAATTGGTATGTTATGGCGCGAGATTGTCGAAACAGTTGAGCGCGACAGCAAATTCATCACTCCCGACCGCTACCTGGAGTTTCGCTACGAAGACTTCGTCGCGGCCCCGATGGACTATCTCGAAAAGATGAGCCGATTCAGCCAGTTGCGCTGGGATAAAGACACCGAGCGAGCTTTTACTCAGGAGGCAGGCAAGCTCAACATGGGCGGACGCAACGATGCCTGGAAAAAGCGTCTCAAAGACAATGACCTTGAGCGCCTGATGGAGATCATCGGACCCAAAATGCGTGAGTACGGATATCTCTAATCAAAAAGGGTACCCGCGGGTACCCTTTTTAATACTCAGCTCAAATTCAGACTGCTTGCCAGTGGGTTTCCAGGAGATCGAGGGTCTTGAGGATTTCGGCCCGGTCGGGAGCTGTCAGCGGCAGCTCCATCATTAGCTTGCGGATCTTGGTTGCCTGACCGACGCTTGTCTCCTGCATAACAGTCGATGGCTTGTAGGTGAGCAGGTAGTCGAGTACGTATTCGGTTGCCCGCGCTTCGTTGACATTGAAGACATTTTGGGTAATGGCGATCATACAGGCCGGGAGCGTCCGCCACCACAGCAGTGCCGGGTCGAGACTGAAGATAGTTCCGTACTTGCGCCAGTAATCGACGAACATGGATGACCAGGCCAGACTGAGATCTTTGTCATCTAGCCCTTCGATAAAGGAAATAGCTGCAAGCTTTCCCCAACCGACATGGCGTGCTTCATCGACGTTGTGGTGTCCGGCGTAATTTTTGGCCACGCGGACAACTTCTTCATCCCTGGAGACACGGTGCTCCCACTCGCGGGAGTAGCAGACTTGCGTAAACTTCATCGCCTCGTACATCGCATATTTTGAAAGGCGCATCTGAGGATCTTCATCGTCAAAGAACGCACTTACACCATCAAGATCAACGAACTTGATGTTTTCTTGCAAGGTTCCTAGCAGCTGATCGGCATATCCCTTGCGCCGATAACCGGCAATCAACCTCGCAACCAGCGGAATGGACTGGCTTTTTACCGAGGTGATCGGAATAGCCTCGGTATTGAGACAGGCCTTGCCCAGATAATGCTTCTCCACGACATTGGCGATTGCAGTGTGTGCAGCAACGTGATCGATCTCTTCCTCAGCTTCTTGAAAGAGATAACGGCGGATCTTAGCACTCGAATAAGGGGTCAATCTCGCGCCAAAAACTGTCTTGGCTGTTGTTTGAGGTAGTTCGGCCAACGCAATCAACTTGTAGAACAATGCCCAGGAGAGATGGTTGAGTTTGAGCTTTTGATCACTGTCGAGCAGATCCCAGTAGGGCGTATCGTAATAAGGCACCAATCCCCACGGCAGCAAAGGTCCTTTTATGGTTGTGACTGCATCTTCAACAGAGCGCACAATCGACTTTAACTTGACTGCCTTACTGGCCGCCTTGAAGGCCTGGTCTGAGAAACGCTCTAACTGAAAAACAGTTTCTTCGTTTAGATATTGTTCAGCAGAATACATCTTTCCACTTGATTTCGAAGTCCGGGTCGGCCTGAGTGTTTGCATAAGAAATTTCCAGCGATGACTCGATTTATTAACTAAAGATATCATAGATATCCTACTCAAGGGTATATCGATGAGACAGGTAAATTCAAATAGAGTGTATTACGGCACACTTCTTACAACAAAAAGGTCGCATAAGATAAGTTCACTCTGCATCTCAACCCTTTCAGGCGTAGGTCTTTGACTACTTCAAGCTCGATGTGTAAAGTTTATGTAAGTTTGCACAAATATATGCTTGGTTATCTATATGGACTGATAAGCTGATTGGGGAATTGCCTCGCGTTATCCTCTAGTGCAGAGGTAGAGGATTTCTTCACTCATACAATTAGGAGAATTAAGCAATGCAGGAGAAATCTCTTTCCTCTTCACCAGAGGTCTACGGGGATTTTCAGGACTATCAAAAGTTTGAATCACATCGCCGTCTCAACAAGCAAGAGATGTTTGATCGGCAATTCATGGACTTCATGAACTGGTTTAAACGTGATATCCACGCCCGTTACTCCAAGAAGGACTTCCAGCGCATCGAGCTAAAGAGTCTGACTACCCTTTTGAGTGGTTCGATCGGGTTGGTCATCAGCTACGTACTTTTGCATCACTACCTACCTCAGTACGCACTTTTGTGGGGTATACCGATGTTCGCGGGTGCGGTGTACTTCGGTATTCAAGGAGAGGTGATGCACATGCGCACCCACTCCCCAAATAATCTGACTGGTATCCGCTGGCTTGACAAAGCAATCGACTACTTCGGCCTCGCACTGACCGGCATCTCACCGGGGCTATTTGGCCGCAGACATCTATCGGCCCACTACAACGACATCAGCAGTCTCTCAAAAATCTTCTCAGAAATATGGATTACTTTCGACAAGGTGCCGATCAGTTACTATGCCCGTCCTCACCTACTTCTCAAGTTTCTCCTAAACCAGCAATTCTGCGAAGAGGAAAAGATAAATCGCAAGACCTTGCTGATTGAAACAATTGCCTTTTACATCTACCTGACAGTTTTGGTAACGGAGCTATTCTTCGGCTCTTACTTTCTACTCGTCTTTCACTTGATACCGGGCTTTCTATTGGCAAGTAGTCAAATTATGAGTGGGACTATCGTTCATTCGGCAACCGATAGTCAGAATAGCTTTGAGAGCAACGGTCTGATGGACTACCGCACAGCCGAGGGACTCTTCAAGGTACCTTTGTGGTTTTACGGCCTGTTCAACAACGGCTTCTTCGTCAACCACGGCATTCACCACGCTTACCCGCAGGTACCGCTTGAGATCGTCACCAACGACTACCGGCGCTACCACGAATACATCCTCGATCACTACACGGATGTGCGCTACAACAAGGTGCTCACTCACCGTGTCCAGGCCGATCTGCTTGCCCGCCTCGGTCCACCGAACCTGTTCGATTACGTGGTTGCCTTTTTCTGTTCGCTGTTGGGCCTGTTTGCCATGATGCTGACAGTTCTGGGTCTGCCGGTTCCCCCGACCATCTTCGAGATGTTGCTCGTGGATTACCGAATTTACTTTGTCTCGACACCCACAGAGCGCATGCTCAATCGCATCGCGTTCTTCGAGAGCGTTCGTCTAGAAGAGCGTTACCGGCAAATCGCGAAGCCGAACGTGTACATGGAGTTTGTCTACGCACGGTATCGCCGGATGAAAGAGTACGTCAAAAAGCACCCTTTACCGGCTAGTACCCAGAACCCGGCCTGATCCCCATCCATACTTCGACCAGATATCCATCCCATCCCATCATTTATTCAGCAGAGGAGCTATGCAGGAGAAATCAGTCCCACCCCAGGCAGAAGTCTACACGGATTTCCAGGATTTCCAGCAGTTCGAGTCTCACCGTGGGCTCAACAAAAAGGAAATGTTCGACAAGCAATTCACCGACTTCATGGGCTGGTTCAAGCGCGACATCCACAGCCGCTACACCAGAAAAGACTTTCAACGCTTCGAGATGAAAAGCTTGCTGCGCCTGGTACTTGGCACAGCGGCACTCATCATCAGCTATGCGTTATTGCATCACTATCTACCTCAGTACGCATTCTGGTGGGGTGTACCGCTGTTTGCCGCGTCGATCGTCGTGGGTATAAGCGGTGAAGTGATGCACATGCGCACGCACTCGCCAAGCAATCTGACTGGTAACCGTTCAGTAGACAAGGCGGTTGATTATTTCGGTCTTGCGCTGACCGGCATCTCACCCGCACTGTTCGGCCGCAGGCACCATGCCGCCCACTACAACGACATCAGCATCTTCACAAAAATCTTCTCGAAGGTTCTCATCTCCTTCGACAAGGTGCCGGTCAGCTATTATGTACGCCCTCATCTGCTGGTGAAGTTCCTCCTGGACAAGCGGTTTTGCGAGGAGGAAAAGATCAACCGCGATACTTTACTGGTTGAAACAGTAGCCTTCTACGTCTACCTGGCAGTTCTGGTAACAGAGCTATTCTTCGGCTCCTACTTTTTACTTGTCTTTCACTTGCTCCCGGGCTTTCTGCTAGCAAGCAGCCAGATGATGAGTGCAACTCTCGTCCATTCAGGTACCGATAATCGCAATAGTTGGGATAGCAATGGTCTGATGGACTACCGCACAGCCGACGGTCTGTTCAAGGTGCCTTTGTGGTTTTACGGCCTGTTCAACAACGGCTTCTTCGTCAACCACGGCATCCACCACGCCTATCCGCAGGTACCGCTCGAGATCATCACCAATGATTACCGGCGCTACCACAAATACATCCTCGATAGCTACACGGGCGTACGCTACAACAAGGTACTCACCCACCTTGTCCAGGCCAACATTCTTACCCGTCTGGGTCCGCCGAACCTGTTCGATTACGCGGTGGCCTTCATTTGTTCATTGTTAGGTCTGTTTGCGATGATGCTGACAATCCTGGGTCTGCCGGTGCCGCCAACTGTCCTGGAACCGCTACTGGTAGACTGGCGAATTTATTTTGTCTCCACCCGCCGCGAACGCACCCTCAACCGCATTGCTTTTCTGGAAAGCGTTCGTCTAGAAGAGCGTTACTTGCAAACGACCTCTCCCAACATTTACTTGCAGTATGTCTATGGTCGTTACCGGCGCATGAAAGAGTACATCGCTACACATCCGGTCGCCGTCAATGCTCGGGGCTGAGGTGGCAACTTTTCACTTAACCCTTCAAGACCGTCAAGGAGGATTCCATGGTTCAGGAAGCTCAAATAGATGCCCGCCTTGAAGACCTGGTCGAATCAGATCACCAGGCACTTCAAAGTCATCAGTCCGGCAAGCGCAAGATCGCGGACCCGCAGTTCCGCGAGTTCATGGGCTTCATCATGCAAGACATGAGTGGCCGATTCACGCGTGGAGATTTTCAGCAATTTTTCCGCAACACATTCTTTATCTCGGTATTTGGATTTGCGGCCCTGGCCACCTTCTTCTTTGGTGGACGTTCGCTCGGGGTGTCTGACTGGTTGCTTTATCCGTTGGTGTTCATCGGCGGCATTCGTCTCGCGGCCTACAGCGTGGCCTTCGTACACGCCCGCGTCCACGACCCCAACACGACGGGCTGGAAATGGCTCGACCAGTTCATCGACCTGATCTCGGTGACCGTATCCGGTTGGAGTGCTGAGTTGTTCAAGCGCTCGCACCTGTTCGCTCATTACGCCGAGATTGGTATCCTCTCGAAGGCCTTTCGTAACGACCACATCGACTTCAAGGACGTGCCACTGGTCTTTTTTGCCAAGCCCTGGAGGCTTTTGACCATTTATCTGGACAAAGAGTTCTGTGACCGTGAGCGGATTAATCGCTCAATTATCCTCAAGCAGACGCTTGTCTTTTATGTCTACCTGGCGTTGGTCGTGTTCGAGATGCTAAATGGCACCTACTTCCTGTTGGTGTCGCATCTGCTCGCAACCACCGCCCTTACGGCGGCAATTGTTCTGTCAGGTGCAGCAGTACACTCTTCCTACGATTCTGAAAATACCTTCCAGTCCAACGGTTATCTGTACGGCAAAGATACCAAGGGTCTCTACAAGATCGCGGTGACCGTTCAGAACTGGTTGACCTTCGACTTCCTGCAAATTCACGGCATTCACCATGCCTATCCCCAGGCCCCAGGCCGGATCATTCGCAAAGAAATCGGTTACTGGCGCAACTATCTACTCGAGCACTACCCCAACATGCGGTACTGCGAGGTCATGACCCATAGTATTCACAGACGGACAATCAACAAACTTCCCAAACCCAATGTGTTCGACTGGATCATTCAAGGTTTCGTGTCATTCGGTTGCTGGGCCTTCTGCACATTGATTGCAAGCGGATACGCACCCGAAATGGCCTATCCGGTGCTTGAACACCTCCTGGTCGATTACCGTCTGGTTGTGCGGGCTCTGCGCAGGGATCCCGAGATGATCGAGAACGGTGTGCGTTACCTCGAAGAGCGGGGTGTCCCGCAGGCGTTCGAGGCAGCGGCAGACCCCTCACCTCAGCTTCGCAATATCAACAAGTTGTACCACTTGCTCAAAGCGCAGCTGGCTAAGAGTGCTACTGCCTGAGTGTTCTGTGCCCATGCAAAATCCGCCTCTATAGAGGCGGTTTTTTGTGTAGACGTGTGAGGGCTGGATCAGAGCGGTCGAATATTGTTGAGTGCCAACTCCGTCAAGGTAGAGTTGTCTCCCTCGCGGGTGTGGACAACCTGCTTGGTCATCACGTAGTAGCCCACGATGGGCTCGTAGGTATCTTCGAACTTGCTCTGGCGGACGACGTCCCCGGTCTGGGGGTTTTTGAAGACGGCGTTATAGGCAGTCGAGATGTAGCCGCTACCGGTGTCGAGTTTGGCCAGGTGATTGATCGTGAAGGCGACACGGCCCATTACCCGCGAGACCTGAACTACCTGGTTATCGCGCAATTTGTAGTTGGAACCCATGGCATCGCCGCCGACAGTGACCGGTACGGCCCCGGTCTCGTCGGTCTCGCCATCGTAGTCGAAGCGGTGTTTGCCGTGGGCTTGCTCAAAGTCCGAGCGCTTGCGGTGAGTCACGACGTCCTTCATCTGATTGGTGAGCCATTCCTGGACCTTGGGGTCGGCCGTCTCAACTGACACGCTCAGGTCCGGCTGAATGCTGACTTTGCTGCTGTGGGTCTCGCCGTTCAGGAGCAACGTGCAATCGGCCTCAAAACCGGGGAAGTGCGCGTCCCAGGTGTAGCGGTTCTCGTAGGCGGCCCGGAACAGCTCGCGCGCCGACTCCTGAGTTTGCAACTCGGTACTGGTCATAGTGCTCCTCTGTACGAATCTGACAGTAAACCCGTCTTTGTGATTATACTGACCCGATCCGGCCCGCAGCAACGCTGGGTGAGGGGAAGACTTTGTTGGCGACGGTCCGGGCGCACGATCCCCGGTATAGGCTAAGAAAACGCGCTAATTGAATCATGACCAGCTACCCGCTTCACGTCGCTTTTATCTGGCACCAGCATCAGCCGCTCTACCGCAGCGCCCTTTCAGGGCGCTACATCATGCCCTGGGTCCGCCTGCACGGCACCAAGGACTACCTGGACCTTGTCTTGTTACTCGAGCGCTACCCAAAACTGCATCAAACTTTTAACCTCGTACCGTCGCTGATTGTGCAAATCGAAGAGTACGTGAACGGGACGGCGATGGACCCCTGGCTTGAGGTAGCCCTCAAACCCGTAGAGCAACTGAACGGAGTCGAGCGGCGCTTTATTATCGAGCGGTTCTTCGACGCCAACTGGGAAAATCTGATTTATCCCCACCCGCGCTACCGGGAGCTACTCGAACAGCGCCAGAAGTACGGAACGGTCTGGTGCCTGGAGAACTGGAAAGATAGCGAGTACGAAGACTTGCTTGCCTGGCACAACCTGTGCTGGTTCGACCCGCTCTTTCAAGAAGAGGACGCTCAAATCCGCCGCTGGATCGCCCAGAGCAATGGTTTTACATTAGAAGACCGCCAGGGCATCTACACCAAACAGCGCGAGATCCTCAGTCGTATCGTGCCCAAGCACCGGGAACTCCAGGAGCGCGGGGTGATTGAGGTCACAACCACCCCTTACGCTCACCCTATCTTGCCGTTGCTAGCCGATTCGGACGCGGCCCGGGTGGCCCGTCCCCGCTTGCCGCTTCCCCGCGCCCGCTACCACTGGCCCCAGGATGTGCGGGTCCACCTCGAGAAGGGCAAGCAGCTCTACGAGTCGTGGTACGGCTGCGCACCGAGGGGATTGTGGCCCTCCGAGCAGTCCGTCAGTCCCGGGATATTACCCGAGGTTGCCCGCCTGGGTTTCAACTGGCTGGTCTCCGATGAGGGGGTGTTGAGCTGCTCGCTAGGACACTTCTTCGAGCGGGACGACTATGGCCACATCCAGAGCCCGGACGCACTCTACCGGCCCTACCGTGTCGAGACACCCACGGGATCCCTGGCAATGGTCTTTCGAGACCGCAGACTCTCGGATCTGGTTGGTTTCAACTACGCCAAGCGCCCAACCGAAGAAGCGGTCAAAGACCTCATCGAGCAGCTCGAAGCGATTCAGCGGACGATCAAGACCCAAAAACTCGACGGTCCCCACCTGGTCACTATTGCCCTCGACGGCGAGAACTGCTGGGAGTACTACTTCAAAGACGGCAAACCCTTTCTTGAATCTCTCTATGCTCGCCTCTCGCGGCACCGCTCGATTCGTCTGGTGACTGTGAGTGAGTACCTGGAGCAATTCCCACCCGAGCACACTCTCGATGCTGAGCGCCTGCACAGCGGTTCCTGGATTAATGGCGACTTTACGACCTGGATCGGCGATCCGGTGAAAAACCGAGCCTGGGAGCTATTAGCCCAGGCACGTCAGGTACTCGAGAAAAACCCGCGGGCCACGTCCGAGTCCTGGGAGGCACTCTGGGCTGCTGAGGGTTCTGACTGGTTCTGGTGGTTCGGCTACGGTCAGACCTCAGAGCACGATGCCCTTTTTGACCAGTTGTTTCGAGAACACCTGCAGGCCTTGTACGTATCACTTGGGGAAGCGGTACCGCGGGTGCTGCTTTCGAGCCTGGAGCGGCATGAAAGTCGGGGATCGCACCTGCCCGAGGACTTCATCCGGCCTCAGATCACAGGGCTCGGCACCGATCAGGAGTGGGCAAGGGCAGGTTGCATCGAGGTTGGCGGCGCGCGCGGTACGATGCACCAGGCTACGAGTATCCAGCGTGTCTGGTACGGGGTGGACCACTCACATTTCTACTTGCGACTTGATTTTGGGGCAGAACGACCTCAAGCCGTTCAGGTGTACTGGTTCTACCCCAACCGGGTGAACTACAACAGCCCCATTGGTCTCTCACATTTGCCGGAGGAGCCACCAGTCAACTACCAGTTCCGCCACCAGTTGGATCTAGATCTGCAATCGTTTCAGTGTAAGTTGCGTGAAGCCGGAGAAGATGGCGATTGGTGTGATCGGGGCACATCGACCCGCGCGGCCCTGCAACAGTGCCTTGAGATTGCCATACCCTGGGTTGACCTTGAGACTCCGACCGGAGACCAGCCTCAATGTGTCATTGTGCTTGCACGGGAAGGACGCTTTGAAGGAGCCATTCCAACCGGAGGTACCCTTGAGGTGCGCGTGCCCTGATCGGAGACTCAATGCCCGGGGTACACTCCTGAGCTGAAATGCTATATCCACTACAAACCTTAATGATTAACTCAGGTAGCATTGGGTGCCCATATACACACTCTGTATATAGGGGTACTTTTGGCAGGGCAATGTGGTTGTCGAAACTGGACTAAAACAAAATAGCCTTTCAGCGAACCGACGTCAGGCACCCACCTGGATCACGTCCTTCTGGCGGATCCGAGGCGATATTCCCCGCCCGCTTTACCTAACGCTAATATGCCTGTCTCTGGTACTACCACTGGTTGCCTGGACGGCAGCAGCCAACAGCGGTCTGGTTGATACCCTCTTTCTACCCAAGCCCACGGATGTTGTGATCCGCTTCTGGTCACTGCTGACCGAGGGAGAATTGCTGGGTGATATTCGCGACAGCGTTGGACGCGTAGGGGGAGGATTCTTTCTGGCTGCCTTTCTGGGCGTCCCTATCGGTCTTTTGATCGGTACGTTCAAGTCGATGGAGGGGTTGCTCGGTCCATTCTTTGCCCTGGCACGTTACATGCCTGCCGCGGCATTCATTCCACTGGTCATTTTATGGCTCGGCCTCGACGAACCGGCCAAGATTGCGATTATTTTTATCGGCACTTTCTTCTATAACGCTTTGATGGTTGCCGACTCGGTCAAGTTCATTCCCAAGGAACTGCTCAGTGTCAGTTACACCCTGGGGGCCAGCCGTTGGGACGTGCTCGTACGCGTCATCCTGCCCTACACGCTGCCCAATATTATTGATACCCTGCGCATCAACATTGCCGCTTCTTGGAACTTTGTCATCGTTGCCGAACTCATCGCTGCCAGTTCAGGGCTGGGCTACCGTATTCTCAAGGCACA
>JACMIX010000389.1 GCA_014380935.1 Gloeobacterales cyanobacterium ES-bin-141
ACCGGAGTAGGCAACTGCTCGGTAATGTGAACTTGTACGGTGTGATCTTTGACGCCGAGGGCACCGTGATTAAAGAGGGCCGCATCGGCAGCATCAGTGATTTGAGTTCCGGCAAGGTCGTTCCCTTCCGGGTACGGGCTTTCTTTACCCAGAAAGTACGCGAGCCCCTCAAGCTCGATGCTTTTCGGGCCAAGGGCCTGAGCAAAGGCCAGGACTCCGTTCGATGAGTAAGAAAGGTCACTCGGGCCGATCGGTAAGCTCAATGATGATATCCACGGTCGGAGCCGGGTTGCGACTGGGTTTCATGGTGGTTAAAACGGCGAGCGGACCTTGGGCTCTTGATAGTTCTTCTCGCGCAACCGACGCTTGAGCAAGGTGAAGTAGTCGCGCAGGTAGGTTTCAACGTCCTCGATTTCACTTTTGGGGACGCCAAATACCTTGCAGGTCTCCTCCATATCGGCCTCGTAACTGTCACCCGTGGCATAGACCTCGCTAAAGCGTAACAGCTCGAGCAAATTGGGGTTGAAGAGTTTGGCAATCAGCTCGTTGATGCGCTTTTGACCGGCTGACAGGATGCTGACCTTGGGAACTTGCCTGACTCCGGCTAGCTCGTCAGACAGGTCGATGATCTCGCGGGGTAGCCAACCCTGTAAACCGCTCACTCCGTAGATCTTGTTTTTGGCGGCCGGGGTGGTGAACGCGGCAACCACGAAGCGAGCCACATCGATGCTGCTGATGTAGGCAATAGCTGAGGGTGTGCCGGAGATACGGACGGGTTTCTTTTCCATGATTGGCAGGGCATACTCCGAGATCAATCCCTGCATGAATCCACTCAGGCGCAAGACCGTGTAGCTCATACCAATACGTTCGAGATAGGTCTCGGTGTCGCGCTTGATAGCCATCATGCGCACGTCCGGGAACTCGTCGCAGCGCAGGATGGAAGTGAAAACCAGATGCTGCACCCCGGCCGCGCGGCTTGCATCCAGAAATTGGCGGATGCCCGTGTTGTCCACGGTCTCGATGCTGTTGGTCTTATCCCGGTAGTCCCGGTTGGCGAGGGCACTGGCAACCATAGCCACGCCCTCGATTTCGGTCAGCATCGACTCAAAGGCTTCCGGCTCCCGCAGGTCACCGACGAAAAGCTGCGCACCCCATTGCTCCAAAAATTGTGCCCTCTCCCGGTTGCGGATCATGCACCGGACCTCGTGACCCTCGTCTAGTGCCCTGCGGACTACCTGTCTGCCCAGGTTGCCCGTTGCACCGACTACCAGGATTTTCATAGATACCTGCCGTGTGTCAATGTGAATGCGTCTTATTAAAAGTTTACTTGTTGATCCCGCGGCTTTAAAGTGCCTCCTCGGTCTCGGCTTGCCGCGTGAGCGCGAGTGTGACCTGCTCAAGCTGCAGGGCACTCGCCTGGGGATAGCAAGCAGTCATGTCCAGGACAGACGTTATCAGAGACAACTGTTCATCTGTCGGGTTGCCTCGAGGTGCGTAAATGCGCAGGTGCTCAGGTAGGGGGGCTGCCCTACCCGGAAAGTAGCGATCGAAGTAGATGAGCCGGTCGAGTTTCCAGAGATTGCAATCCTGGCAGAGGGGTTGGAGGTTGCGCGCTTTATTGGGTCCTCCACGGCTGAGGGGGACGATGTGGTCGCGGGCAATCAGCCCGACACTGTGCCAGGGTCGGCTGCAGCACGGGCAACCCGCATACAACCGGAGCAGGTCCCAGAACTCGGCCTCTTCGACTTTGCCCTGTGGGTCGTAGTGAAGACGACGTTCTTTTGCCCTCCTGGCCCGCTGGCGCTGGTTGTCCCGGTCTACACAACCCGGACAGGGACTCAGCTGGACCAGAAAGTCCTGTCGGCAAATCTCGCAGCGATACACGAGGTCTCAAGCACACCAGTGCTAGAAGCAACGGCCCCCAGCCTATCACCGCCCGACCTGGCATGCCGTTGGAGAAGTTGTCTTGACCTACCAATAAGCTAGAGATAAATCAGCTTATTCTCGCCACGTTGCACGCTCAGCTGAGAAGACAGGGGATTACGAGTACACTGATGTTTGAAAAGATCCGCCGATGCGTTTTGCGGTGATGACTTCCCGTTTCTTCCTGAGACCCGAGAAGGTTTGTAATGCTCTGCTTGGCGAAAGTGTGCTGCTCTGCGCGGAGTGGAAATACGACGGCATGGGCTACAGCTGCACAACGGCAGACTATTGTATTGACGCGATAAGTTCTGGGGGACTCGCGAATACCCTGACTCTTTACGCAGAGTCAGAATTTCGAGACATTGTTCAGGAAGTCAAGCTGGTGCTAATGGTCAACAACAAAGCAACCCGAAAGGTTGCTATCGATAAGTTCAGGGACACAATCCTGACCCTGTTTCGAGAAATTGATATAGCGGTCCCTACCGGCCTAATATACGCCCTCTACGAAGAGAACCCCACCAGGTTCGAGCAGGACTACGGAACAGTCGAGTTGCAATTAGACAGAACCAGGACCGATACCTGGTGTGTAGTGATTCTCCCGGCACTGTGACATAGGTCACACCTGGTTGCCCCAAGTATTCGTGCCCAATCCCGCTTGTCACGGTACTGCGTCTGGCCTCCCCGCTTTGCGCTAAATTAGAGCTTTCATTCGGGTAGTGCTTGTCTATCATGTCCACTTCACTACCGCAAAGCTTCGATGAAGCGATCCAGCAGGCTCAACTGGCAGTGCGTCTGGCGCTCAAAGATGGCCGCACTCGTCTGCAAGTCGAGATTCAAAGTACCAGGC
>JACMIX010000390.1 GCA_014380935.1 Gloeobacterales cyanobacterium ES-bin-141
ACGGTTTGGGTACCCTCCACAAACCCGGATTAGCAACCTGCCCTGAACCGGCTGATGATTGAGTTTGAGGGCCGGTTGAAAGTATGACGGATTCACTTACACAAAATTATTGACAGACCCCTCAAGGCTGCGCCCGGCTTCTTTGTGGGTTTGACCTGGCCCCAAACAGTGAGCCGCTGAAAAAGTGAGCTTCTAGCCTGGTTGGAGATGACCCGAATACTTGACCGGCGCGAAATCAGCTGCCCGGCGGCGGTGGCCAGGCATTGACGGGATCAAGGGTGGGTCCTCCACCGTCAGGGGCTACCGGAGCACCTCTGCCCCCCCCGGAATCCGAAGGACCTTCGTCCGGTGCAGGGTCCTCATATCTTCGGTCTGGCTTTTCAGGAGGACTCGGTCGAGTTCCGCCTTGAAGATTTGGACCGTCCGATTCGTTTTTAGGCTCTCTATTTTTTTCCACTGTGTACCTCCGTGTGTAAACCTCGGCTTTGGAGCACCTCGCCCTGGCATTTTTCGAGGAGTGCTTCGTCGTAAGGCAGCTTGCTTTCTTCGGCGCGGATTTTCCCTTCCGTTTGTTTCAGTTTCCCAAACTGAGAAGCGATCTCCTTTTGGTCGAGTGTCCCTTGGGAGGCCCACAGCGACTCGTAACAGCTCAGAAGATTGGAATATTCTCCCACCAGCTTCGACATGGTTTCGACCTTGCCTGTCCAGTTCAGGATCGGCAGGGCTATGGACGTCAGGGCGGACGACACCGACAACACCTGCCATAACAAATCAATTTGTTTCAGAAAGATCCAGGAAGTGACTGTGGAGGAACTGCACACGGCGACAAAAATGCTCAGTTGTAGGTGCCGTTTTTGGTACCGGCGTGCCAGATGACCGTAGTACCTGGCGTTCATGTCCGCGGTCAGCAGGGAACGCCACAACTGATCCCTCAGTCCGAGGGTTGCGGTGTTCGGTGTTGTTTTGTTCTCTTGGGGTCCTTGCTGTGCCGAGACGTTCGCCATGCTGGTTGGAGCGCGGTTCGATTAATAATAGCCACCGGGGCAGGGAATTATGCAGTCCGCCTGCACTACAGAACGGACCGATAAAGAGGCCTTGCGCGGCCAACTTCATCAGAGTGGCCTACCCGTGTTCATGACCACCGTGCGCAGATCTGTGGGTTTTGCCAGAGCGGCTCTCGAAGGGGTGGCAGACCGCACCGGGAATGCTACAGAAAATAGTGCAAGCAGGCTCTGATTCTGACTCGGTAGATAGCCAGGTAGATGGCTAGGTACATGGGTGGATGGGTACCTGGATGACTAGGTAGATAGCTAGGTAGATGACTAGGTAGATGTATAGGTCGATGGTGGACGATTAGGTGGGTGGGTACCTGGATGGCTAGGTAGATGGGTCCTTTGTGCTCAGCGATCCAACAGGCTCGTCGGGGCTGCCAGGCACTCCAGAACGCGGCAGCACTCCTACCGCTCGCTCAAGGCGATCTCGTTGCCCCCGCTCTCCTCGTACTCAGCTACCCACCCCACGAGGTCGCTGATGGCCGCCTTGGGGTACACGACCTGACCCCCAGCGACTTCGACCTCGCGCAGGGTCTCCTCCATGCTGAGCGTTGCGAAGTACAAGCCCACCCCAACTCGACCAGGCCGGTAGCTGTTGCCATGTGCGAGGGCACCGGTGATGCCCCCACCCGCAGCCAACGTCCGGAAGCGCCATTGCCGCAGCGGGAGCGGTTATTCGAGAACCTGCAAGCCGTGCTTCTGGACGATCGTGAGGAGCTTGAGCGCCATACCGCTAGGCTTTTTGGCGCCCGTCTCCCACTTCTCGACCGTGCTTTCGCTCGTGTTGAGATAGCGGGCAAAGACGGGCTGGCTGACGTGGTTGCGCTCGCGGAGCTCCTTGATTTCAGCTGGCTCGATCACAGACGGCACGACCAGGTGCCGCGTGTCGAAGTCGCGCATGGTCGCCTTGTCGATCGCGCCGACCTTGTGAAGCGCCGCAGCGGACGAGTAGATCGCCTCAGAAATATCGCTCTTGAACCTACTTTTGGGCACCATGACATATCTCCGATAGGTCTTTGTCCTCTAAGAGCTGGGCGATCTGTTGTTCGCTCAGCGTGGCGTAACTCTTTGCGAGAGTGCGGAAGTCCTCTAATTCGTCGTCCTCGATATTGGCCTGATCCTTCTTTGCGAACAGATATACGTAAATCCAGTATCGGCCGCCCTTCGCAAGAATGATGCTCCGATGCATGTTCTTGTGCAGGCGTTTCTTGAACACGCCGCCGCCGAGATG
>JACMIX010000391.1 GCA_014380935.1 Gloeobacterales cyanobacterium ES-bin-141
CCCTCGTCCAGGCTCTGGTGCGCCGAAACGAGCCGGAGCCCGTATCTGAGTCGATGGGAGCCTGCCTGGTGCAGGGGTTGAATAACTGGGATCGCGTCGAAAAACTGCGGGCGCACTGGGAGTCCGGATGTCCCGAAGACCGCTCGGAGTCAGCCTGGCACGCGCACTTTCGCACCCTGGTGCCGCGCAAGGAGTTGTACCAGGACCGGCTCGTCATCTTGAGCCAGGGACCTTACAGCAATATTCCTGCCTCGGCACTGGGTCTTGACGAAGCCGAGTGGCTGAAAATCTCCCTGGCCATCCGCCTCGAACACGAATGTACGCACTACTTCACCTATCGGGCTCTCGGTTCGGCGCGCAACAACCTGTTTGACGAGTTGCTGTGCGATTACATGGGCATTACCGCCGCTACCGGTCGCTACAGCGCGACCTGGTTTTTGAAGTTTCTGGGTCTGGAGGATTTCCCGACTGTGAGAGCAGACGGTCGCGTGCACCTCTACCGTGGAAAACCGCCGCTCCCGGACGCTGCATTTGCCATCCAGCAACGACTCACGGTCCGGGCCGCGCACAACCTGGAGGCCATCGACCGGCAGTACGCAGCGGGCCGTGAGCGCATCTTTGTGCTGCTTGCGGCAAGTCATCTATCGCTCGAAGAACTCGCCTCCGAGGACGCCCTTCCTCTTTTTGAACAGGTCTGGGACTTCAGGCACCCCTGAACGAAATCGCCATCGACGAGGGCAGTCCCCTGGGGCTGTCATTGATCGGGCTGGTCGTCGAGGACGTGAGCACCTTCCCCCAGCGGGCAAGACGGTTGCTGGAGCGCACTCGAGAGCAGTTGCCTGCAGGAGAAGCAAGAAGGCGAGTGTTGGAATTCATCGAGACTATCATTGTGTACAAGCTGCAGTACGGCCCCGAGGAGATCCGAGCGATGTTCACGATGGATGAATTGGACGCTACCCCTTACATGCAGGGCATCAAGGCTGAGGCCAGGTCCGAGGCTAAGCGCGAGGCCAAGTGCGAAACGCTGCTGCAGTTGTTGCACGAAAAATTTGGTCCCCTGTCTGACGAGCTGGTGCAGCGGATCGCCAGTGTTCAAGATGAGGAGCAACTGGGACAGCTGTCCATCGTAGTTCTCCACGCACCGGACTTAGAGAGCTTCTGTGCCCAGTTGTATTAGCTTCGGCGGTTAACACTGCCACGGGTAAATCCATAGAAGTGTCAGGTCGCGAATCCGCTGGCCTGCAGGCCCTGGAGGATCTCGTTCGCTTTGCTGACCATTTCGGGGTTGGTGCCGTTCTGGGCGGTCCGGTGCAACTGCCCGACCGTCGGCTTCAACTTCACGCCCAGCGACTGCCAGTAGTACTGCAGCCGGGTGGCCTGCCAGTCGCGGTAGACGCGGGGCCAGTCCTGACCGTAAAGGCAGAAGTGGCCGGGGAAAATCGGCTCACTGAGGCGCTGGTAGCGAAAATCCACGGAGAGGCGCAGGGATCGGGAGAGGTTTGGATGCGTCCTGTGCACGGTCATACTGTGAAAAATCACGATGTCACCGAGGGCATAGTCTCCCCCCAGCCAGCAATCAGCAAAGGGATCGTGCTCAGGGTTGGTCAGGTGCTGTACGCGGTAGACACCGCTCTGATGAGAACGTGGGGCGACCTGCAATCCGCCCAGGATGGCGGGGCAGTCGCTGAGGGGTATCCAGACGGTGAAAGCGTCGGGGGTGCCCTTCAATCGGTAAGCGTCCTGGTGGGAGGGCGTCACGCCGCAGGGGTGGTTGGGGTAGATGGGTCGCGCGATCACATTTGGGTGTACCAGCACCGCCTCTTCAAAAAGCGCCTCGAAAAGCCCGACCAGCCTCGGATGATGGGCAAGGGTATGCAGGGCCTCCGAGCGGAACATCTCCCGCGCCACGTCGATAATTTGTAGCTTGCTCACCGGGTATTGGAGAGCGGGTTTGACGAACCCGGCTCCCGGCGGTCCCGGCTCCAGCCACCCGGCCGCACGGACGACTTCGAGCAGTTCGAGGCGCAGGTTCTGGAGCGGTTCGCGAGGCAGATACTGCGGGAGTACGGCGTAGCCGTCGCTTTGCAGGTGTTTGCCGAGTCGTGCGAGGGCCTCTCCCCCGAGCGGCCCTCGCACGGTCGCCATCCTGGAGTCGCAGCTCAGCATGCCGTCAAGAAGCGACCACGCATTCGAGCAGGCCCGCCATC
>JACMIX010000392.1 GCA_014380935.1 Gloeobacterales cyanobacterium ES-bin-141
GCGGGTGAATTCCGGCCCGGCAACGCCCTCGGTGCCGACAACATCCCGGGTGTCCTGGATCGTCTGGTAGCCCGTGGTCAGGCAACCATCGGCGGCAAGACCGCAAGCGACCCGGCCCTGGGCCTGAATGTCGCACCTCCCGTGGGCACCGGTTGCGGTTCGACCGTCCAGCAGTGCTTCCAGAACATCCCCTCCAAGCGCGAGATGGTTTCCAAGGCGATCGACATCCTCAATGCCAAGAACCCGAACGGGTGGGTATTGATGGTTGAGCAATCCCAATCCGACAAACTCGCCCACCCGCTCGAATACGAGCGGACCGTCTACGAGGCGCTCGAACTTGACGACGCGCTCGGTTTTGTCCTCAACACCCAGGCCAAGGACAACAAGACCCTGGTACTGGTGACAGCGGACCACGCCCAGCCCGAGACCATCGTCGGAATCACCGTACCCAGCGCTATCACAGCGGGGGGGGCCATTCCGCCGGGTGGTTGCTTCACCAACACCATCACCCAGGATGCAACCACGGGAGCATTGTCGGGGTCGCTGAACATGACCGTCACGGCAACGAGTGCGGAGGGTGAATTTACCGAGCCCTGCCCGCTGCAGAATGCCGTCGGTACCTTCAACGATGGAACCTTCCCAACCTACGTGGATGCGAACCTCGACGGTTACCCGGACGATCCGGATCCGACCGTGAAACTGGTGCTCGAAAACGGCGGCAGACCGACCTATTCCCAGGACTACCTGACCAACCCCTTCCCGCAAAGCCCGGCCGGGGTGACGGCGGCAGTGCCCAATCCCTTGCGTGACCCGAACGGCATATTGCTGACTGGCAATATGCCAATACGAGATATCGCACCCATTGGCAAAGACAACGGGAACACGAGTGTTGCTCCTCACTCCGGTGAGGATGTTCCCCTCAGTGCTTCTGGCCCTGCCAGCCAGTTGTTCGGTGGAACCTACGAGAACACGGATGTGTTTGTTCGCATGGCCGGTGCCCTGTCCGGTGTCGGCAGCCGTAAGGCACTGTCGGTCATGGTGCCCACGGCAAGGCCCGCCGTTAATCCCGAGACGTTCTTCAGCAGTGCTCTGAAGACGAAACCGACCGTCGGCAAGTCAGGCTCCCTCGGTGCCCGTCGCTAAGGTCAAGCTCACTGGGGGCGGTTTTCACCGCCCCCACTTTCAGGAACCTCACCATGCAGCGCAAGCATACTAAATGGACACTCGGTCTGTGTCTCTGGGGTGCACTCGCAGGCCCAGCCACGGCTGAAACCGTTTATGGACGGGTCTACGACACCATGGACAATGGCCGCATCTACGCAAATACACGCGTGGTGCTCTCAGGCAAGCCCTCACGCGAAACGGTTACAGACCAGTATGGTCAGTACCGCTTTGAAAATGTCCCACGCGGGGCATATCTCATCCGCCTCCACGCGCAAGGCAAGGCACAGGTGACGGGCAGACTTATCGTGCAGGAAAGTACGACGATTGCAAACCTGGACTTTGGGAAACTCGAAGATCCTGACCACGCCGCAGAGTATTGAGACTATCTCTCAAAGCCGGTGTAGCACAGATGGGTTACACCGGCACCTAAAAAATTGAAAAAAGCCAGGCCGGGTAGTGGACATCCCACAAGACACCAGAGAGAACGACCCCCGGCCTGGACTGGACATAGACAGCATCTATGCTGAGCAAGCTGCTACCTACTCCATGAGCGTAAGGTTGTTGATAATCTTTGTCAATAGGTACAAGGTGGATCCTTTTGGGAGGCAAGTGTCTGCGCCACAACGGGTAAACCTCCTCGGCAGGCATGGACACCGTATCTAATGATTTGAAGTGCTTTTAAGGTGCTACTCACAGGGTAGAGAGGACATTAAAAAATCCTTGTCTTTCGATATACGGCAGAATCGCAAGCAATATCTATAGTGAATTTAAGCAGCAGTGCACAAAAGTTATTCAATTATTCAGAATCACCGTCAAGGAGCTTGCATGCCATCTTTCAGCAATAGAAAAACACCCGACGCTTTACGGTATGCCATCGAGAAGTTAATGCTAGATACCACCGAACCTCTCGATCCACTAATCTCTCTGAAGGTTACAAACCTAACACTCGAGATTGTTGAGTTGGCCTATCAGATGGGTATGCAGGACAGACAGACCTATTCTGTAGAATCTGGCAAGTTGAGTTCCGCGTTTTAGGCTGTACTGTCTTCACACTCAGCTTTTGGCACCTTCCAGTCTATTAACCAGTTTCACAAAGTTTACAACTGAGATATCCTCGGCGCGTGCCTGCGGATTGAGCCCGAGTTCTTCCATAACCGCACGCAAAAATTCTTCTTCAACCAAACTTTTCAGGCAGTTGTGCAGCATCTTGCGACGGGTTGCGAAAGCTTGCCTGACCACTTGCTCAAAAAGGTCAGGGGAATTAAGTGGCTCAGAGAAAGCACGGGGCCTCAAGCGGATGACAGCTGAATCTACCCGGGGCGGCGGCCGAAAAAACCGCCGGGGGACAGGGAAAACGAGTTCGCACTGCGCCAGATATTGTAGGCGGACCGACAAAGCGCCGTAGGTACGGCTGCCTTCTTGAGCACAAATGCGTTCGGCAAGTTCTTTTTGCATAAGTAAGACGAGGCAACTAAACTGCCGATGCGGGTGCGTAGCACTACCGAGCAACTTCTCCAAAATTGGGCTGCTGATGTTGTAGGGGATATTAGCGACTACCACCCCGGGTGTGGTGGGTGGGTCCATTCGGGTAATATCCCCTTCGATGAGCTGAAAGTGGGGACAATGGGAGAACCGTTGCCGGAGACTTGCAGTAAGGCGCGGGTCTACCTCGACTGCGACCACTGGTGCTATTGCAAGCAGGTGCTTCGTCAGGCTACCTGTACCGGGGCCAATCTCAAGTACGGTTTCCTGACCGCTCAACTCAGCTGCCGCGACAATTCGGGTAAGCATGTCGGGGTCTTCGAGCCAATGTTGACCATAGCGCTTGAGCGCATATATTCCGGTCCCGTTTTTGGGCATCTTCAGTAGAGATACAGATGAGCAGGTAGAAGAACTCCGCTGCCAGTTAAGGACTCCCGGCAGCCACGGACCCCTAAAAATCCCATGCTAGACTATCGGCTATCACAAGACTCGGACCACGCTCGCGGCATGCAGACTCTGCCTGACTCACTTCCGGTTCAGGTCACCTTCAAGGGCACGCCTGAGGGGCTTCGGCTGATCATTCCCCAAGGGCTTGACTGGGAAGAGGTCCGCTGTCAACTTCAACAACGCCTCAGTGCCGGAGAGCGTCTCTGGCAGACAGGAGCCGGGGTGATCTTAGAGGCAGGTGAGCGTTTACTCGATGGTCAACAACTCCTGGTCATGGAGGAGTTGCTGACAGCTCAACAGCTTCGCCTTATTAAAGTGTGTACCTCGCGCCGACAGACTGCTGTGGCAGCAGCGGTAGCCGGACACTCAGTTGATCAAGCGACACAAAAGGCTGACACACAATCTTTCACCGAGCCCCTCTACGTGCAGACAACCATGCGCTCGGGCATGCAACTTGTACACGCGGGCACTATTGTTGTGATTGGGGACGTCAATCCGGGTGCGGAGTTGATCGCCGACGGGGACATTCTGGTCTGGGGTGCGTTGCGCGGCCTTGCCCATGCCGGGGCGAGCGGCAATGGCAAAGCCTTGATTTTTGCCCTCAAGCTGAGGCCCACCCAACTGCGCATCGCTGAGCGGGTGGCGCGTTCCCCCGACGAAGCGCCCGTCACTCCCCAACCGGAAGTGGCGTACGTACGCGATAGCGCGATTCACATTGCTCTTGCAACCGAATTTGCCCGGAGGCACCTGACGTGAGCGGAAAAGTCATTGTAGTGACCTCGGGCAAAGGCGGTGTCGGCAAGACGACCTGTACTGCCAACCTGGGTATGGCCCTCGCCGCCCAAGGTCGGTCGATCGTACTGGTGGATGCGGACTTTGGTCTGCGCAACCTGGATTTGTTGCTGGGCCTTGAGAACCGGGTCGTCTACACGGTGCTCGATGTCCTCTCGGGTGAGTGCCGCATGGAACAAGCCCTCGTGCGCGATAAGCGGCAATCCGGGCTTGCTTTGCTCCCGGCGGCCCAGACACGGGACAAATCGGCCATCTCCCCGGAGCAGATGCAGGAAGTTACAGGTCGTCTTGCCCAGACGTTTGACTATGTGCTCATCGATTGTCCGGCCGGGATCGAGCAGGGTTTTCGCAACGCCATCGCCGGGGCCGGGTCTGCCATCGTCGTGACGACCCCGGAGGTCTCTGCCGTGCGGGATGCAGACCGGGTAATTGGCCTTTTGGAGGCATCGGGCCTGAGCGAGCCGCGTCTGGTTCTCAACCGCTACCGTCCCCAAATGGTCCAGGCAAATGACATGATGTCCGTGGATGACGTGCTTGAAATTCTGGCGATCAAGCTGCTGGGTGTCGTTCCCGAAGACGAGCAGGTCATCGTCACCACCAACCGGGGTGAGCCGATTGTGCTCGCACAGACGCCGCCTCCTGCCGGTCAGGCGTTCCTCAACATCGCCCGCCGTCTCGAAGGACAAGAAGTGCCCCTGATGGAGTTGAAGGTACAGACCGAAAATGGTTTGCTGGCCAAGATCCGTGCCCTGTTCTCAAGACGCTAAGGGAGTCTCCTGTAATGGTCTTTGATTTACTGGACCGCTTGTTTAACCGCACCAAGGATGCAAGCGGCAGCGTGGCCAAGGACCGGCTCAAGATGGTCCTGGCAGTAGACCGGACCAACCTGTCGCCCCAGGTCATGGACAAGATGCGCCTGGAGATTCTTGCCGTCGTCGGCAAGTATTTTGAACTCGAGGACATGGAAGGTCTCGAAGTCAGCCTCGAGCGGGACAAAAATTCGACCGCCCTGATTGCCAATGTGCCCATTCGCCGGGTCAAAGCAGTGGATGCGTGACACCCCTCAACAGGTGGGTGATTCCGCTAGACTGCTGAAGTAGCAACCCGGCTCACCGATGCATCCAAAGCCTAAGAACCGTCCCGCCCTGGCTCTATGTAGCGAATGCGGACTTTGCGACACCAGCTATCTGCGTTACGCCAAGTGGGCCTGTGCTTTTATCACTCAACATGTCGAAGAGCTGGAGGAGCGTGCCCACGGCCGCGCGCGCAACCTCGACGACGAGCGGGAACTGTACTTTGGCGTTCACGAGCACATGTACGCGGCGCGCAAGCGCAAGCCCGTCGAGGGTGCCCAGTGGACGGGGATCGTCAGCACGATCGGGATGCGAGCCCTCGAGACAGGGTTAGTGGATGCCGTCCTCTGCGTGGGGGCGTCTCCTGAGGACCGTTTTACGCCCCGGCCCCTACTCGCCAGAACCCCGGCCGAGGTCCTGGCAGCACGGGTCAACAAACCCACTCTGAGCCCAAACCTATCCGTCCTCGATGAGATTCCCGCTCAGGGTATCCGGCGGTTGCTGGCGATTGGAGTTGGCTGTCAGATTCAGGCACTAAGAACAGTACAGAACAAACTGGGTCTGGAGTCCCTCTATGTGCTGGGCACCCCTTGCGTTGATAATGTCTCGCGCAGTGGGTTACAGAAGTTTCTCGACACCACCAGCCGCTCGCCTTCCACAGTGGTGCATTACGAATTCATGCAGGACTTTCGTATTCACTTCAAGCACGAGGACGGCTCGATTGAGAAGGTACCCTTTTTCGGCTTGAATACCAAAGAACTCAAAGAGGTCTTTGCCCCCTCCTGTCTGAGTTGTTTTGATTATGTCAATGGTCTTGCGGACCTGGTCGTGGGTTACATGGGTGCCGAATTCGGCTGGCAGTGGATCGTGGAGCGCAACCAGACTGGCAGGCAATTGCTCGATCTGGTGCGCGACGAACTGGATTTCACCGATGTGATAGAGTCGGGCGCACGTAAGGCAGCGGTTCAGCAAGGCATTACCGCCTACGACAAGTCCGTGACGCTACCGATGTGGGTAGCTAAGGCGATGGGGATTGTGATCGAGAAGATTGGCCCGCGCGGGCTTGAGTACGCCCGCTTCTCGATTGATTCACACTTTACGCGCAACTACGTTTATGTGCAGCGCAACTACCCCGACAAACTCGACCGCCACGTCCCCGCCTTTGCCAAAAAAATCGTCTCTCAAAACCAGTTACCGCACTAGACCGATCAAGACTGTGCATGTATTCGCGCACCCGCCTCGGGCTCGAACAGAACAGCAGCACCAAGGTCGAGACCAACCGACAAACACTCCCCGCTTTGCACTGGGGTTGCGCCGTCCAGGCGGAGACTCACTTCCGACGCACCAACCCGGCCCTGCACGACGGTCTCGTTACCGAGTGGTTCGATGATCTCCACCCGGAAGAGCACAGTTGGCTGACCCGGATGAGACGGGAAGTTGAGGTGCTCGGGTCTTACCCCCAGCAACACTCGCTCTCCTCGCAACTCGTCCAGGAGAAGTCGGAGGGGCTCGGGTAATGCGAGCGGTTCGTCCAATAACGTCCAGACACGCTCGCGGCGCACCAGTTCAAACAGGTTCATGGGTGGGTTGCCCATGAATTGCGCCACCATCGTACTCGCGGGGTTCTGGTAAATATTCTGGGGAGTGCCAACCTGCTGGATACGTCCCCGGTCGAGAACAACGATCCGGTCGGCCAGGGTCATTGCCTCGACTTGATCGTGGGTGACATAGACCATGGTTGTCTGCAAACGCTGGTGTAGACGCTTCAGTTCGCCGCGCGTCTGATTGCGCAACTCCGTGTCCAGGTTTGAAAGCGGTTCATCGAGCAGGAATACTTGCGGGTCGCGCACGAGCGCCCGCCCCACTGCAACCCGTTGCTGCTGGCCACCCGAGAGTTGAGCGGGCTTGCGCCCGAGCAACGCCTCGAGGCCGAGCAGTTTGGCCATATCGTGTACTTTGGCTTCGCGCACGGCGCGGGCTACACGCCGCATACGCAGCCCAAAGCCCAGGTTCTCGGCCACGGTCATGTGAGGATAGAGCGCGTAATTTTGGAAGACCATCGCCACATCCCGGTCGCGGGGCGGCACGAACGTTCCCGGCGCAGCCACAACACGTCCATTGATGCGGACCTCACCCCGGTCGATCGTCTCAAGGCCCGCGATTGAGCGTAGCAGAGTCGATTTTCCACACCCGGAGGGGCCGACCAGCACCAGGAGTTCGCCCATCTCAATATCGAGATCGATGCCGTCGAGGACACTAACCTGCTCGTAGCACTTGTTGACCCCTATTAGTTCTACCTGACCCATGCCTGACACTTACCACGAGCGCGTACTCCTGGTCAAAGGATATCCAACCCGACCTACCGGGCCTTTTGAACAGGATGGGGTTGTGCAAACCTTAAAATCTGGCTTGCGATCAGAATCTTCAAGGAGCTGCAATACGCTAGTAGCGGTTAACTTGGTTGATAATACTTCACGAGATCGTCGATAGTAGCATGTATATTTTTGTGAGATTCATCACTCCAATCTGAGGTCGGGAGTATTTTAGACCTTGTAAGGTTTTCATCGGGTGTCTGTATCGGTTCGCAATCTCGCCTCCGCTGAAGCCAGAAAGGGATTGAACAGGGAACCCGGATCTACACCTGACAATCAGATACAGACAGGTTATGTAGGATTTTTGCTGCCCACTCGGGACTGCGCTGAATTGAGATAAACCGCGCCTATTGATGCCGCTCGGCCCTAACTTGTTTTCTGTCAAATCAGGACAGACGGGTTTTGTCATGCCTACCGCTTAGGAGCACCTTATGCAAACTACTGCTTTCAATCCATCTGTATGCCTGCCCCAATACCGATACTCTCAAGGTGACATCATTCAGTGCCTCCCCAACGTATTGTATTTTTGCCTGGAAGGCATTGTCCTTCTGCGCACGCTACACGTGAGTGGAGACGAAGGAATGCTTGAGCTGATTACGCCGGGCCTGGTATTCGGATTGCCGCTTGTGAGCGTATCGATGACGGCTGTTGCTCTAAGTGAGGTACGCCTGAAGGCTATCGACCTTCTGTATTTAAAGCGTTCTCCCCAGCTAGCTCAGCAACTTGTCTATCCTTTAATCGATGGCCTGCGCAGCAGCCACGCATTTTTGGCTGTGTCCAATCAGCGTCGGGTCCATGAACGGTTTTCTGCTTTTTTGAGCTTGCTAGCGAAGCAAGTAGGTCACAGGACAGAGCAGGGTATGTTGATCGATATACGCCTCACCCATCAGCAAATCGCCAATGCCATTGGTGCAACGCGCGTGACCGTGACGCGGCTGATCAACGACTACCGTCACCGGGGCCTAGTCAAGACTGATTTTCAACAGATTCTGATTCCTGATCTGGATAGGCTTCAGAACTTCTATCCCCCAGCTGAACTCGTCCCCGTCCAAAGCCAGGACAAGCCTGGCTAAAAGGTACGGGCATTAATTGTTCATGAACTTGCTGCTGAAGACCCGGTTCAAGCCGTTGAAATTCTCCAGGATCTTGCCCGTACCGAGTACGACGCAGTTGAGGGGAGATTCGGCGATGTGGACGGCGATCCCGGTCTCATGGGTGATCAGGTCGTCAAGACCGGTCAGAAGCGCTCCGCCACCCGCAAGCATGATGCCCCGGTCGTAAATATCGGCGGCAAGTTCGGGTGGGGAGTGCTCCAGGGTGCGCTTGACCGCCTCGACGATGACTGAGAGTGGCTCACTCATACTTTCGCGGATCTCGGTCGCGTTGACGGTGATCGTCCGGGGCAGACCTGAGAGCATGTGCAGGCCGCGCACCTCCATCTTGAGTTCTTCTTTGGTTGGAAAAGCCGAGCCGATGCGCATCTTGATCTGCTCTGCTGTCCGTTCGCCGATCACCAGGTTGTGGATTTTTTTGAGGTATTGAGCAATAGCATCGTTCATCTCATCACCGGCAACCCGCACCGACTCCGAGACCACGCTGCCCTGTAAGGAGAGGATGGCAACCTCGGTTGTACCCCCGCCGATATCAACGATCATGCTGCCGACCGGTTCTGAGATGGGCAATCCGGCTCCGATAGCCGCGGCAAGAGGTTCCTCAACCAGAAACACCGACTTGGCCCCGGCCTGGGCCGCCGCCTCCATGACCGCACGCCGCTCTACCCCGGTTACACCACTCGGAATACCGATCACCATGCGGGGTGCAAAGAGCGATTTGCCCACGACCTTGCGAATGAAGTGCTGCAACATCAGTTCTGCCGCGTCGAAGTCAGCGATGACACCGTCCCGTAGTGGACGCGAGGCAGTGATGTTGCCGGGAGTCCGCCCGAGCATTTGACGGGCTTCCTCACCAACAGCCAGCAAATTTTTGCTGCCCCGGTCGAAGGCAACCACAGAGGGTTCTGAGAGGACAACACCCTGGCCAGCAATATAAACAAGCGTGTTAGCTGTGCCCAGATCGATACCGATATCACGCGCTAAACGGTTGAAAAATCCCATAACACCTGCGAGGCTACCTTTGCCCCTAAGAATAGTGCCTTATGGGCTGATTCTGACTCCAAAATTTCCTTATTTCTTGCGATAAGTACCTTTCGGGCTTTTGCAGGTAGATGTTCGGACCGATCAGGAACGTTTCTGCCACTTGCTTTGCACGAAACTGACCAGCACGCCCAGGAAAAAGATGCCGAGCGCAGGCTGGATAACAGGCATCCACATAGCCTGAAACAGCGGCAAACCAAGCTCAACACCTACTGCGCGCCCAATGTTGATGGCGACAAACCAGACGAACATCGCCGCGATGAACAGCACATCCAGCATCAAGAAAGTGTCCAGGGCTCTTTTCATCCCGTGGTCCCGTGCAAGCACTGCCCTATGGTAACCAACCGTGCCCGGACTACTCTGCTTGTTAATCTGGCAATGCGGTCTTTCAGGAGCGAATGTGGACTTCCAGCAGGTCGGTAACCGGATCGTGTGCGCAAATGCGCGCTTCAGTGCCCTCGCTGACGGTCTCGTACGTCTTGAGTGGTCGGCGAGCGGGCAATTTGAGGACCGACCTACCCTCATGGCCATCACCCGGCCCGAGCCTGTAGCTTTTGCATCGGTCGAGTCCGTGGACGGGGTGCTCCACCTGAGTACCGGAGTGATCGAGATTGTCTACCAACCCCCCGGCCCGTTTGATGATGCCAACCTGCAAATCCACTGGCAATCCGGACACTCCGGCACCTGGTCACCCTTGACGGTTGACACTCAAAATCTGGGGGGTACCTTCGCAAGTCTTGACCTGATCCACCGGCTCTTCAAACCCGAGGGGGTCCACACGGCCTCCGTCGCACAACGCTACGCCCATACCCAGGAGTGGATCTACGCACCCATGAAGGCTGCCCACCAGTACCTGCGCGACCGGGGCGAAACCACCCGCTTCGAGGACCCGCCCCTGTGGTACCTCGCCCGGCACCATGACGCGGTTCCACCCGCGGTCCTCGCCTTCTTGCAGGAGTGGCGACACTTTCCGCCGGGTCTGCTGAGCGAGAGCGGGTATAGCGTGCTCGACGACTCGGACGGTGCTCCGCTCGAAGCGGGCCAACTCAGCCTGCGCGCTGAGGGGGACGGCCGGGACTGGTACTTCTTCGCTTACGGTTCCAGTTACAAGCAGGCCCTCGCGGACTTTACGCGACTGTGCGGGCGGATACCGATGCTGCCGCGCTGGGCGTTTGGCGTCTGGTTTTCACTCTTTGACGACATGCACGACGAGGACTACCGCAAACTGGTCGGGCGCTTCGCAGAACTGGAACTGCCGCTTGACGTGCTGATCCTCGATGTCGATTGGCACCTGACCGGCTGGTGCGGCTGGGAGTGGAACCGCGAGTTGTTTCCCGACCCGGGCGCGTTTTTGCAGTGGGCACACAATGCCGGTCTTCACCTGGGTGCCAACGTACACATCGAAGGGGTACCGCCGGGCGAGAGTCGTTTCGACGCCCTCGCCCGGGCGCGGGGACTCGATCCTGCCGATGTCAGGGCAGGCAAGGTGTTTGCGGTCAAAAATCCGACTGTGGACTGGATTTTCGATTCCTGGCAACCCGACGAGAGCGGATCGTATAAGGCAACCGCCGCTGAACTGGAGGAGGGCTGGTTGCTTTTTAACCTGGCCGAGCCCGAGGAGGCGCACCTGTTTATGGAGATGCTGCACGGTCCGCGCGAGGAAGAAGGCATCGACTTCTGGTGGATCGACGGGGCCAACGCAACCCATCCGGGCGTGAACTCTCAGCTGTGGACCAACCACGTCTACTACACCCACCTGGAGGCAAAAACGAACCGCCGGGCGATGATCCTGGCGCGTACGGGCGGGCTCGGTTCGCATCGCTACCCGGCGCAATTTTCCGCCGACACCTACTCGCACTGGGAAGTCTTGCAGTTGCTGGTTGATTTTACCGCCAGGGCCGGTAATGTCGGGGTAGCGTACTGGTCGCACGATCTGGGCGGCTTTTACGGACACATACCGGGGGTGCCGACTATTGACCCAGAACTGTTCGTGCGCTGGGTGCAATTTGGTTGCTGGAGCCCACTGGTGCGTCTGCACTCGGACCACGGCCTGCGTGAACCCTGGGCCTATGGTCGCTGGGTACTCGAGGCTCTGCGAAAGGCAATGCGCACGCGCATCGAATTTGTGCCCTACCTTTACCACCTGAGCCGGGTTGCCTACGACACGGGCCTTCCCCTATGCCGCCCTATGTACCTGGGCTATCCCGAGGAGTCGGAGGCTTACCGGGTTCCAACCCAGTATCTGCTTGGCGAGGGAGTGCTAATAGCACCCGTGGTCGAGGCGGGCGGCTATCGTCAGGTCTGGCTACCCGTGGGTGAGTGGTGGGCACGAGAGACCCACACGCGTCACAGCGGCCCCGGACAGCTGGATTTGTGGGTCCGGCTCGATCAGGTACCCGTGTTCGTGCAGGCAGGAACACTCTTGCCTTTACAGCCAGCGGGCTTGAGAGCCGGGAGTGCTCCCTCTGCTGTACTGGTCCTGGAAGTTTACGCAGGAGCATCCGGGGAACTGGACTTCTACGAGGATGATGGCGAAAGCACAGAGTACCGGACCGGGCCGGGTAGCCGTCGTCGCTTCAGGCAGCACCGCGAGGACGACCGGGACATGCTTACCTGCGAACCAGCGCGGGGCAGTTACACTGGTATGCCCGAGATGCGGGATACGCGCATTCGGTGGATCGGTCTAACCGGCTGTGAGGTAAAAGTTGAAGGAGCACAGGTAGGAGAATTGCACTGGGAAGCGGGGGTGCTCGAAGTATTCCTACCGATGGTTCCTCAATTCGCAAGTTGGAGTGTGGTAGTTCAATCGCGGTGAAGGCCGCCCATGGTTATTCAGATCTTTCAGGAACTATGCATGGCTGAGTGTCTTCAAATCGATGAACGCTTCCCGGATGTTGGACTGCTCGACCACCAAAATGAGCTTGTAAAACTCGCGGACCTTACACAGCCGAGTTTGATCGATCGGCATCTCGGGTTTACAGATGGCTACCCGCTCATCGTGGTCTTTTATCGGGGCTTTTTCTGTCCACGCGATCGCCAGCAGTTCTCACAACTTGTACAGTTTCAAAACGAACTGGCGGTCAACTACGGAAAACTGGTGAGTGTGGGTGTCGATCCCCCAATCGTTCAGGCCGCATTTCGAGCTGGACTGGGCGCGAAATGGCCGTTTTTGTCCGACGAGACACGACAATTAGTCACACAAATCCACATTCTCGATGAAACCGAGGGCGAATATGCCTACCGTGCCCAGCCCTATACTTTTGTGCTGCGCTCCGACCTGACGATTTACAAAATTTACAACGGCTGGTTCTTTGTCGGACGGCCCACGGTCGAAGAACTGCGGCACAACCTGCGGGCGCTCATGGAAACACGCTCTGACTACCGCTACGAGGCCTAC
The DNA here is from genome assembly GCA_014380935.1 of Gloeobacterales cyanobacterium ES-bin-141. GTDB lineage: Bacteria > Cyanobacteriota > Cyanobacteriia > Gloeobacterales > Gloeobacteraceae > JACMIX01. Next base: position 12,881 of record JACMIX010000392.1, read on the forward strand.
GATACTCCCGAGGTCCGCCAAATTCGCATCCCTCAGCAGGAGTGGATAGAGACGTCCCTGTTGGGTGCGAGTGGGCTACCAGTCCTGGAGGGAGTGGTGCAATGGTTCGATCCCAAGCTGGGAAACGGCGCGATTGTTCGGGACGATGGCGGTAGGGATGTTTTCTTCAACTTCACGGCGATCCCGGGCGAAGGGTATCGCACCCTGCCAGCCGGTGCACGTGTGCAGTTTGAGCTTATCGAGGGCAGGTTCGGCCCGACGGCCCGCAATGTTCAAAAGCAAAGCGCTCAAGGCGAATCGTAGTGGTTCAGGCGTCGTAAGTCCCCTTATGGTGAGGACGAGGATTCGCGCAAGGAGCGCTACCGCTCGGGTGCCGCGCCACCGAATTCGAGCCTGCCGCCCAGACGGCAGCATCCGGCCTTCGGGCTGGATGAGGATTGGACACCAGGAGTTAAGCATGACCGACAGTACCCGTCTTGATGCCATTAACGAGCGACTTGCCCAACTCGTAGAGATCACCCGTGAGACCGCCGTTGTTTCATGGGGGAATGCCGTTGCTTCACGAGAATTACGCCTGACCACAGAACGCCAGGGCCAGTCTATTGAGCGTCTTGCTCGGTCGGTTGGAGAACTCTCGCGTGCTGTCTTCGATGCTTCCCAATCTTCGCGCGCTGCCGCCAGTGCTGCCCAGAGTGCTGCTGAGGCCGCCACAGAAGCTGCCTTTTTTTCCCGCAACTCTCTGGATACACTGCGCGACTGAGTTGAATCGCTGCGCGAAGGTAGATCTCGAGAATTAGAGCCAACCGACGTAGTTGGGCTCTGGAGAGCCAGGTCGTCAACCGACAAAAGTGCTGAGCAGGACCGGCCCGAGTAGCGAGTGGTGCGAGATGCAGACTAGACCCGCATCGATACCGAGTTTGTGGCGACTCTCGGGGCTGTACAACCTGAGGCCGCCGGGAGTCATGGCGATCGTCCTGTGACCCGTTCGCTCACCGACACTCGTATCTACCCAATAAAAGTACCCACCCGGACGCAGGACCCGACGAACTTCCTGCACTACCTGTTCGGGATGCAAGTAATGTTGAAAGCTGAAGGTACTGAAAACAGCATCAAACTGCGCAGCAGCAAAGGGTAGAACCTCGGCGTTACCCTGTACAAAACTGAGCCGGGCAGCATGGTTCCGTTGACAGGCTTGCGACACCATACGCTCGGACAGATCCAGCCCAACGCCGCGCAGATCGCCGAAGCGCTTCGCCAGCAGCCTCAGTAGGCACCCTGTACCACAACCGAGATCAAGGACATGGGAAGCTTGCAGATGCACCCGTGCTAGCAGACGGGCGTGGCACCAACGATAGAGCCAGGCGGTGTAAAAGGCATCGTAACTTGCAGCCCAATGATCAAAGTAATCTTCTTTTGCCTTTTGCGGGTTCTGCATCTCGTGCTACTTTCCGAATGCCCTCAAGAAAGGACCTCGGCGTGGTGCTGCTTAAGAATAGCCGTGATCTCCGGCTGCCGACCCCTCAAGAAGTGGATCTGCCAAAAGGGCAGTATCAGTTGGGGGATCTGACAGAGCCGGACTACCCACCGAGTGCAGTAGATTCGATGTACCGATTCGCCTTCTCGCCTCACAATCTTCTAAGGAAAGGTCCTTTTGCAGCCCTCGGTGATGAATGTCATCCTCTGCCACACGACTGCTGACTTCGATACTCTCGGTGCCGCAGTGGGTCTTGCCCTGCTCAATCCGGGCGCAAGAATCGTACTGACCGGCGGAGCCCATCCCGGAGTGCAGCAATTTCTGGCCTTCCAC
>JACMIX010000393.1 GCA_014380935.1 Gloeobacterales cyanobacterium ES-bin-141
TCTGGAAGCAGGATCTATTTCAAGGAGCCGGTCCACGATGACACGTCTTGTCTTCTTGGTGGAAGAAAAATCTATGCAAGCGACTTTGGACATATTGCTTCCCAAGATCCTCCCAGGTATGAGCTTTCTGACTGTTCCCCACGAAGGTAAGAGCGACTTACAGAAATCGATTCCACGCAAATTGAGGGGTTGGAAGATACCGGGCGACCGGTTTGTCGTTGTGCATGACAAGGACGGATCTGACTGTAGAGACCTGAAAACCCATCTTAATAAGCTTTGTAGGGACGCAGATCGACATGATGTACTTGTGCGAATCGTCTGTCATCACCTTGAAGCGTGGTTCCTTGGAGACCTAATAGCAGTGGAGACAGCATTTTCTAAGACAGGTCTAGGAGAGAAGCAGTTTAACGGTAAGTTCCGTGACCCGGACAGCTTAACCAATGCAAGTAGAGAACTTCAGCGCCTGGTTAAGGGGTATCAAAAACTGAGCGGAGCCCGTGCCATAGCACCGCACCTTGATCCTGAGTGCAACTGCTCACACAGCTTTAGAAGTTTTGTCAAAGGAGTCCGTCATCTAGCAGCCTCAAGTGAGTCAGCTTAGCCTGGTCTGTTGGAGAAGCAGGTTTACCTGGACACCTGCTGCTCAGAAAGGGCTGCGAGTACTTCTTCACTGTGACGCATGGGATTGACGCGGGTGAAGACACGGGCCACTTTTCCCTGGGGATCAATCAAATAGGTATTACGGGCCGCAGACCCGGTATCCGAGGAACCGTACCAGGAACCGTATGCCCTTGCTACTCTACCTCCAGCATCCGAGGCGAGGGGAAACGTCAGTCCCTCTTTTTTGCTGAACATCGAGTGGGAGTCGAGCGGGTCCGCGCTCACACCCACTACCTGCGCGTTGAGCTGCTTGAAGCGCTCAAGGTCGCGCTGGAAGCGCTGGGCTTCGATGGTACAACCAGGTGTCATATCCTGGGGGTAGAAGTAGAGGACAAGCCATTGACCACGGAAGTCACTGAGCTTGATCTTCTTGTCCCGAGCCACGGGTAACTCAAAATCAGGAGCGCCCCGACCAGTGGACAGGGTAGCGGCGATGTCGCCTGGAGCGGCCTGGAGTGGTAGGAGCGGCAGTCCCAACAAGGCAAGGATTACACATACTACTTTGAGCACAGGCTTCTCCACTCTTCAGGCGCGGGTCACTTTTTGCAGCTGTGCAGTCAAAATCTGCTTGGGAACAAGCCCGCTAGTACGAAAGGCTTCTTTACCAGTCGCATCGACGATGACAAAAATGGCCGTTCCGAACGCCTTGTACTTCTGGATCAGGGGCTCGTTCTTTGGGTCGTCTACATCGATGACACGAATATCAATCTGCTTACCCCACTCGCTTTTAATCGCTTGCATGGTTGATTCCATGTTCTTGCACGTCCCGCACCAGGAAGCCCAGAATTCTAACAACTGTGGCCGGGTCGTATCGGCCTGAGCGGGCAAGACGGCAGTCGCTGTAAAGAATAGGCCCAGAAGTTCTCGCCGCTTCACGATCTCGCCCTGTAAAGAACTTCCAGCATACAGTTGTAAGCTTCGTAATGCCCATTGTGGTGGACCTGCCAGCTGGTTTACTTCTCGGGTCAGAGGCACGACCCGCCGATATTGCACTAGCCTGTCAAAAGGGCCTGACAAATGACAGGCTCAGCATTGTAAGGAGAGATTGAATGGATCCCAAAGATACTGGAACTCCCGAAAAAAGTGGCAAAAAGCTTGAAGGCAAAATTGAGGAGTTCCTGGGTGACCTGGCCGGTGACCGGGAGGCAGAAGCAGAGGGCAAGGCCAAACAGGCCGAGGCGACTGGACAGCCTGTAGAAGAGACACCCGGCACCAACAGAACAACCAACCGTCAATAGCAACCATTAAATAGAACTGAGCGCGGGGTAGAGACAAAAATCCTTCTGCTACCCCACTGTCTTGTCTGTTAGCGCTCGTATCGGGCGAAGGAGGGGGCAATCACTACCCGATCGCTGAACGTCATGCCAGATGGCCTGCACACACTCACTATCTCGGGGGCTCTCGCACGAGCCGCCACGATTGCCGAGCGTTGTGCGCGGAATGCCGCCGCAATTGATCAAGAGGGGGCTTTTCCGGTCGATGAATTTGCCTGGATTGCCGAGGCAGGGCTCCTGGCTGCACCCTTGCACCGTACTTTGGGGGGGCCTGGTCTGGGTACGGAAGCGGGTAGCACGCTTGCACTGCTGTTATTGCTCAAGCAGATTGGGCGCGGCAATCTGGCCGTCGGACGGGTTTATGAGGGTCACATCAATGCTCTGCAACTGATCCAGACCTTCGGTACGGCTCAGCAACAGACCATGTACGCGGCTGATGCCCATCACTGCAAGCTGTTCGGGGTCTGGAACACAGAGGCGGCTGACGGAGTAAAAATCTTTCCCGTCAACGGACGCTACCGGCTGGAGGGAGCTAAAACTTTCGCGTCAGGAGCAGGCTACGTCGAGCGGCCAATGGTCAATGGCGTATTGCCCGACGGCGGCTGGCAGATGTGTATCGTGCCCATGGACCGGGTACAAGTTGAGATCGACCCCTCCTGGTGGCAGGTATCCGGCATGCGGGCGAGCGCGAGTTATCGGGTTGACTTTAGTGGAGTCGAACTGGAGCCTGAGGAACTTATCGGAGCACCGGGGGATTACTACCGGCAGCCCTGGTTGACCGGGGGGGTAATCCGTTTCGCGGCGGTGCAGCTCGGAGCCGCGGAGGCCCTGCTCGATGCGGCCCGTGATTACCTGCAAGGACGCGGGTGGACAGGGGATCCATACCAGCGGGCACGGATGGCCGAGGCGGCTATTGCGGTTGAGAGCGGCAATCTCTGGTTGCGGGGTGCGGCCCCGCGGGCAGACAGGCTCTTGCTCGAGGGGGACTGTGTGGATCCTCAGGCATATGTCGCCTACGCGAATATGGTGCGCACGGCCATCGAGAAGGTCTGCCTTGACGTGCTGGGACTCGTGGAGCGTTCGGTCGGTGCGCGCGGCCTATTAAAGCCGCATCCTTTCGAGCGCATCGGGCGCGACCTGACTTTGTACCTACGCCAGCCAGCCCCGGACGCGGCCCTGGCGGATGTCGGACGCCATGTACTGGAGCGGACTACTCCGGTGAGCGCGTTGTGGTCCGATGACAACTTCTGATGCACTTGCCCGCTCGGCTCTCGCCCGGCCCGACCAGTTACCACTGTACCCGGCAGGTACGGTCTCGTTTTTCGGCCCGACGCTCATCGTTGCGCCACACCCGGACGACGAAACACTGGGTTGCGGGGGTGCCATTGCCTTATTGCAGCAAATCGGTGTTGTGACACAGGTGCTGGTCATCACCGATGGGACGCGCTCGCATCCCAACTCCCGGCGCTACCCTGCTGCTGCTCTGCGGACACTGCGCGAAGCAGAAACCCGGACAGCCCTCGCGGCTCTTGGGTGCGGCCCGGAGGCGGTCACTTTTCTTGGCTTCAAAGATCAGGGGTTGCCAGCGAGCGGGACGGAAGCGTTTGAGCAGGCGGTCGAGCGTTGCCGTAATTATTTGCAAGATTTCGGACCCGCAACGATTCTCCTACCGTGGCGGCGTGACCCGCACCTTGATCATCGTGTCTGCTGGCAGCTTGTTCATAGCGCGCTCGTAGGTCTCAATCCGCGGCCCCGCCTGCTCGAATATCCGATCTGGGTCTGGGAGCAGGCGGACCGGACTCCGGTTCCTACCCCTGATGAGGTTATCGCCTGGCGGCTCGATATTGGTACTGTGCTCGACCGGAAACTAGAGGCGATTGCTGCCCACCGTTCACAGACCACCGACTTCATCAGTGACGACCCGGAAGGTTTTCGTCTCACTCCCCAGATGCTCGAGCACTTTACGCGACCCTGGGAGATTTACCTGGAAAGCACAACAGTTGCGTCCCGACAATCGCTTGGGCCGAGTTATTTCGACGACCTGTACCGCGAGCGCGATGACCCCTGGGATTTTGAGACCAGCGCCTACGAAGCGCACAAGTACCAGGCAACACTCGCGGCACTCCCGAAACCCCGCTACCGTGCTGCCTTCGAGATCGGTTGCTCGGTCGGCGTTTTGACCGCAGATCTCGCTGTGCGCTGCGACTCACTGCTTGCAATTGATGTTGCCCACAAGGCCCTCGGTTGTGCCCGGGAGCGTTGCCGTTCTCTAGCCCACGTCCGCTTCGAGCAGATGCAGGTGCCGCAGGAATATCCTACCGGACCGTTTGACCTGACGCTGATCTCAGAGGTCGGCTACTACTGGTCGCGGGAGGACCTGCACCGGGTACAGCAGCATATCTTTGAGCACCTCGAACCAGGGGGCCACTTGTTGCTGGTTCACTGGACGCTTTTTGCCGTCGATTACCCGTTAACCGGTGACGCGGTTCATGAGGCTTTTCTAGCGCGGGTAGGCTTCGAGCTAAGGCACCTTGGCGGCCGCCGCGAGGAGTGTTATCGGCTCGATTTGTTCGAGCGGATTTAGCTACTACTGCGCAGCACATTAAGCCGGACGCGCAGCTCCCGAATGGCCTCGGCAATCTCTACACGCGGCTCCTCACCCAGACTTGCGGTCAGGCGGTGTTGCCCCACCCGCTCGAGCAACAGCCCGAAAGGTTGCATCAAGCTCAACTGCTCACTGAGCCACTCGGGTGCCACTCTCAATTGCGTCGCCACGAGCGCGACCTGACCCTGCCGCGGCTGGCCGTCCCTCGTATGCCACAACTTCCGTAGCCTTGAGCGCAGGCGCAGCCACGCTTCGAGTGCTGCCGGTGACTCAACTAGGACGGGTTGGCGTTGGTGTCCCATGGCCTCCCATTCGCTAAGCCGGACCGCGAGCCCAAGGTGCGCCCGGCCTTTCCGGCGGACGGAAGTCGTGACGCGTACCTGAAGGCTGTGGCGAAAGCGTGCGTCGAACCGCCGCAGAGCATGGTAGAGCGCTACATCCTCCGGTGTGCGTACCGCTGGCAGTCCTCCTACTCGGGCATACATCTCAGCCGTTAGGGCAAGACTCGCTCCAAAGTGCTGGTAGTGACGCGGCCACTGATCGTAAGGATCCATATCGAGACGGGACTCCAGTTCAGCAACCAGGTACTGGTAACCCATGTCGCGCAGGTAGTAGGACCGCGTGAGCGGATCAAGTCCCATGCGGTCCGTGTCGTCGCTCAAAATACGCCCACCTACTGCGTCAGCACCATGAGCAATCTCATCCAATATCCGCGCAATCCAGGTAGGTGCTACCCGCGTGTCACCGTCCGTTGAGGCGATCACCGCGCGTCCGCGCCCCAGACTTGCAAGCCTGTGGTAGCCTTCATCCATCAAAAGTTGCCTTACCCGACCGACATAGGCTTCATTCGAGCCAAGCGTCATCTCGACCACGTGCAGGGCCAGAGTTGGGTGTCGAGAAGCAAAACGCCGCACGACTTCTGCCGAGTCGTCGCGGCAGTTATTGGCAAGCACAATGATCTCATAGCAAGCCCGGTCAAACGGCTGGCCTGAGCAGTGCGTCTGATAGGCCAATGCTTCGAGCGTCGCGGTCAGATATTTGGCCTCATCACGGACTGGGATGATCACGCATACCTGACAGTGTGGGGAAGGTGGTTTGGAGACGAGAGGCTGAGGGGGGAACCTAACGTTGTATTCGCCAACGGTATCCCAGCAAGGGACTCGCAACATAAAATCCTTTTTCAGGCACAGGACGCCTGTGACAGCTTTGAATTTTAGACTGTGAAAGGTAGCGGCAGGACAGTAATTTACCGCTCTACACAAACGCTATGCCAACTGCAAAAGTATCTTCCTATTGAGGCTGTACCCCGTCCTGATACAAATCCGAGTTGATGCCTTCCTCTAGCTTGGTCAACAGGAAGAAGGTTCAGCCCTCGTGCCGTACAATGCTCGCGCATCCTTAATTCTGTTGGGATCAACCCTGGGAGAGATTGCACGGGTTTATGTCCGAGAACCAAACTTATGGCCACAAAGGGCGTATCAAACCTTCCCAGCAAACTATCAGGAATAGCAGTTGCATATCTCAGCGAGAAGATTAGGGAAAGCGGACATGTTGCAGGGGACGAACACGGCTGATGGTGTCGAAGGCGCGGTCACAGTTCACGAGGATGAGCCGGTAGTCGAGGGCGATCTAGGCTATGCAGCAGTCTATAGAACTAAGGTTTCAAGCCGAGCGCCCATCTGCCCGGTTCGATCGCGAAAGACAAGGATCCAGACCGAGGTGTCAATCAGCATGCCGGGTCTGTCTGAGGTCTTTGTAATCGTAGTCGTCACGGAGCTGAATTTTTCCGGCGAGATCGAGCAGGTTTTTCTTTTGTCTGGCTTTGATGAGTTCCTGCAAAGCTAGATGAATCAAGTCTTTTTTGGTGCGGACGCCGGTGAGACGAAAGGCTTCTTCGAGCAGCGCATCGTCTAACTCGATATTGGTTCTCATATGTGGTGTGTACGGAAATGTGTATCACACACAAAGCATTCGAATTCTACGTCAAAAGCGGTCTATGTAGTTTTGCGCTCGAATCGCTCGGCACGGCTGTTAGCCTGGAACGATGCCAACTCGTACTCCGGTCAGGAATGCCCGCTCTGTTGCTCTGTCTGCTCTGGAGGCCATTGATGGAGGCGCGTACACTGCGATTGCTCTCGAACGTGCCCAGCATGAAAGTGGAGTGCCGGTTGTAGAACGTGCCCTTGCGACTGAAATCGTTTACGGCGTCACCCACAGGCGGCTCACCCTCGACCGACTCATCGACCAGTTCGCCCTCAAGCCCGCCCGTCTGCACCCCCTGGCCCGCAACATTCTGCGTCTGGCCCTTTACCAGATACGCAATCTTGATCATGTTCCACCTTCGGCGGCAGTCAATACAGCCGTGGGGCTCGCGCGCCAGAAGCGTCTGGGGAAACTCGCCGATTTTATTAATGGGTTGTTGCGTACATATCTGCGTGCCGCTGAGCAGGGTGATCCCCTGGAGCTACCCTCCGGAGCGGTCGAGCGGCTCAGCGTACAACACAGCTTTCCACCCTGGCTCGTCGAACTGTGGCGCACCGAGATAGGCGAAGACGAAGCGGCCGAGTTGTGCGAGTGGTTCAACCACCCTGCCCATCTCGACTTGCGGGTCAACCTGCGGAGTGCCTCTACCGAAGCCGTCCGTCAGGCTCTAGTAGACCGCGGGGTTGAGTCCCGAACAGTGGAGGGGATTCCCCAAAGTCTCAGGCTTACCTCTCCTCCCGGAGCCATCGAGCGCCTTCCGGGCTTCGAGGCCGGTCACTGGGTGATTCAGGAAGCCGGGGCACAACTGGTGGGCTGGCTTGTAGACCCACGGCCCGGTGAACGGGTGATCGATTGCTGCGCGGCACCGGGTGGTAAGACCACTCA
>JACMIX010000394.1 GCA_014380935.1 Gloeobacterales cyanobacterium ES-bin-141
AACGCCCTGGGTACAGGAGTACGGATAGGGTGCGCGAGGTGCGCACCCCATGCTGAGACGATTAATTTACCTGGAACTGGATATTCGAGGATGAGTACGACACGCCATTGACGACCGAGACCGCTTTGAGGGTATGGCTACCGACCGCGAGCCCGCTCGTACTGTAGCCTGTAGCCTGGGAAGTCGAACCGGTGTTGCTGTCTCCCCCCAACCAATAGGGCGAGATTTTCTCTGTCCAGACTTGTTTGTTATCGAGGTAGAACTTCACCTGCGTGGGTGACGCGGTCGAGGTTGCCTGGGCGTACATCTTTTCGCCCTTAGCGTAGGAACTCTGGTCAAGGAGCAGGCCGACCTGCACCGTCGCACCGCCACTTGGGATCGTCAGCATTGCAGCACTGCCCTTGGGCAATGAGAAGACATACGTACCACTGCTGGAGTTGAGCGACGTGCTTGTGTAAGTCCCGACCGGTTTGCCGGTCTTTGTACCATCGAAGGTCTGGCCCGCGAGCGTCAGGCCTGTCTTTGCTGATATCGAGGGGGCTGAGAGGCGTACTAGCGTCGCACTTCCACTTGTGCCCGCGAGTTGGATGCGCGCGTTGCCACTGACGTTGAGGTCTTTATTGAGTGCCACCACACGTGTCGTCCCCTGGTTGTCTTTGGTCGCCCAGATTTTGATGTTGCCGGTATCGGTAGTACTCACGGGCAACAGGCGTGCCTGGTTGGCCGTTGCATTGGCAAACAGCATTATGCCGTAGTACAGCGGATTAATAGTGGGGGTGTAGACGCCGCCCGATTCGGTGAACTTGAAGGGCTGGTCAAACTCCACGTTTGGAGCCGCGCGCCAGTTGACCCCTGAAAAACCCGTCTGTGCAAGCTCAAAGGCCAGATCCGTTCCCCACAGCGCCGCTGCCATCGTATTGGAGACGCCATTGCCCGCGTCTGAACCCGTGGCGCTCGCGTCACCCAGTACAAACCCTACCCCGTACGCCCCACACTGATCGACATAGAGCGCCTGACTCGCGGCCCAGTCGTGGGCAGTGGATTCCGCGAGCAGGTTTTCGATTGTGACCGGCAGCTTGTACTTATTTGAGTTGGCCAGGAAACCTCTGTGGATCGAGCAGATACTCAACTCGTTCGCCTCTGAGGCAAGAAAAGTGGGTAGAGCCTCCATGAAGGCATTGCCTGCGTAGCTCAGTGCTGACAGGGATGGCACATTGTTGACCTGGTTTGTCAGGGCCGAGGAGAATGCCCCGAATTCTTTTCGATACTGATCCGAACTATACCCACTGGGCCGGACGACCACGGTATTGCCGTTTGCATCCGTGTAGTACGGCTTCGTCGCGTAGTTGTTCGCTTCGTTGCCAATCTCAAAGGCAGCGATCCTGGATTCTGGAAAATTTGCGAGCGCAGCTTTGGCCAGATCAACCGCATATTGGGTGACGTTCTGAGCCATATTCAAGCCCAGGACGATTTTTGAACCTGTCTGACTTGCAACGGCTTCGATGTTGTCAAAGTCTTTTGTCTGCGTGTTGACGGTGATGCCGGGTGGAAAAGGCTTGTTATCAGGATTCCACCACCGTTTGTCAGAACTGTCACCGCCGATTCTCAACCTGGCTGGCCCACTGCCGGTATTAACGTTTTTGAGCAGCTGAGCAAATATCGGGTTGGTCTCAGATGCCAGACCGGAATACTCTTTGAAGGTTCCCCACTCCAGGGAGAAGCCTATGAAAGATCCTTTAATGGCTGGACCGGAGTTTGCCGTGTCCACGCTGGCGGAGACTATGTCTCCACTTTGCAGTGTTTGTGCTGTCGCCTGATCGATCCCACTCAGCGCTACGGCAAAAATGGAAACAAATGCCACAACACACTTTGAACTGCACTTCACGTATGCGGATAAATCACGATAGGATCGTGTCCGGCGATTGCTCGCCGACGAATCGAATTTCATATTTCCCCCTACTTTTAATGAACGAAGGACTCGCCTGAAGGTACAAGCCAGCTGAGGGCTTTGTAACAAGTAGGGCATATAAATTCTGTTAGCTTGCTCACAGAATTTATTGGGCTCACTACCCTTATTGACTTTCTGCACATGTTATGAAGGCGCTAAATTTGACCTATCCTGTACAACCCTGGTGCTTCAGGTGTCGCTCGTTTGCAAGCTTATAGTTCCAAAAAAAGAGCCGAGAAAACTCGGCTCGTGTACGCAAATATCGAGATTACATACGTAACAAAGTGCATTTTCAGGTAGATCAGGGTGCACCGGTCTACCACGGGGTCTACCTGCGCCTTGCTCCACTACGAGAACGTCCGCTGCCAAATCCACTGCGGCTGCGGCTACGGTCTACTTGCGAGCTCGATCCGTCAGACTGACGCAGGGTGCTCGAGCCAAACCCGGAACCTGTCGCACGGCCGGAACCCGAAGCAGGCTGGCGAGTACTCGATGTCCCGAGGCGACCTGTCGTGCGCAGATTGGCCTGCTGGTTGCGTACAGCGGCGGGGGGAGTCTGATAGCGCGACTGGTATTGCTGCACGGCCTGACCGTAGCTGTTACCGTAACCGCCATAACCCACCATGGGACCACCACCGTATACAGGCGGCACGTAGTACCTGGGCGCAAACAACAGGTTTCCGATTGCAGCACCGGCCACTGCTCCGGCAAAAGGAGTCCAGAAGCTTGACTCCTGGCGCACGACGACCGTCTGTGGCTGACCTGTCTGCGGGTCATTCTTCGTTTCGGTGACGTTGTGGACGTACTCGAGCTTGGAGTCTTTGCTTAGATGCAGAGCTGCCTTACCACCCTTTACCTGGAGGTAATTCTGCTGGCCGCCAGAAACTTCCGCTTCGGTCAATTGGGCCATCTGGAGATCGGTGGTCCGGAAGGCTGAGGGAGTACCGGGCGGAGTATTGAGCAAAAACAGGCTGTACTCGCCGTTGGCATCATTGTAGGTAGCTTGCTGTACCGGGTACTTGCCGTCGGCGAGTTTGGTTGGCGCCGGGGCTGTAGTGGAAGTCGAGCGGCTCTCCCGGGTAGGAGCCTCAGGACCGCCGCAAGCAACGAGTGTTGTCAGGCACAAGCCTAGCGATAGGAAAAGAGCTAGCCGTCCGCGGAACTTAGACAGGGTTTTGTTCATGGGTTTATGTAAGTGGATCACAACGGGAGTAACTCTGGAAAATTGAGCAGCAACTGGTCGGATGTCAGTTCATCGCCCAGCTGGGCCGGGGAGAAATGGACCTGGATGGCCCGCACTCTGCCCTGGTAATGCAGGTTTATGAGCGCCTTGAGACCCTTCTGTAGGGCTTCGGCACTGGAGAGGTCGGTCTCCAGCTCGGGAACTTCACCCTCCACGGCGACCGTGATCATGACTACGAGATTACGGGTCACAGCGATGGAGAGGGGCTCATCTTTACCTGGAGGAGGACCGTCCAGGTCAACTTCGCTGAGGTAGCGCTGGGCTGAGTCGGTAAACAGCTCAGTGACATAATCCCCGGCCTCGCCTTCATTCCAGAAGACATCGCCTTCGTTGGCAACCGAGCGCCAGTAGCTGTCGTATTGCAGAAGGCCCTGGCAAATCTCGACCAGCCCTTCTCCCAAAACGTCCAGGTCTCCCTCGGTCTCGATAGACCGGCGGGCCACACGGTTGAGGACACCCAACAGGGGGGCGGCCTCCTGACCTGCCAGGTGCACAAATACGCGACAAACTGCAAACCGCGTCCGTCCGCTCATCTGGTTGAAGCGGTCACGCCACGAAGTCATCACTCACCTCATCTACCTGCAAGAATACCTTTCTCCATCATAATCGCCGCAGCTTGACTACCCAGAACTGGCAGCAGCTTGAACAGTCGCAGACCCCGAGTATGTAGGGTGAGGTTGGTGGATTATGCTGGAAGGATGCAGGACGATACCAGAGCCAGCAATACTACTTCTAAACCAAACGATTGTGACTCCAGAATCCTTAACCAGCCTTTCAAGCCACACCACCTCAGCTGAAGTGCAACTCCCCAGCAGTTGTGCAAGTGAGGCCACAACTGGTTCGATTGTCGATACCAGCCCTTTTGCATATACCGATTTATTTATTCAGCGGCATATCGGTCCCGATGCGAATGATGTGCGGCAGATGCTCGATGAGTTGGGGTTCGAGTCCCTGGATGCATTCATTGACAAGGCAGTTCCCCGGCATATCAGGCTTGAACGGCCACTCAAGCTAGGAGCAGGTCGCAGCGAGTACGAGGTTCTGGCCGATCTCAAGGCGATAGCAGCCAAGAACCAGCTTTTTCGTTCATTCATCGGCATGGGTTACCACGACTGCATCACACCAGCGGTCATTCAGCGCAATATTCTCGAGAACCCTGGCTGGTACACCCAGTACACGCCCTATCAGGCCGAGATCGCCCAGGGACGCCTCGAAGCATTGCTCAATTTCCAGACCATGGTCATCGACCTGACAGGTCTTGAGATCGCCAATGCCTCGTTGCTCGATGAGGGGACGGCGGCGGCTGAGGCAATGGCCATGAGTTACGGTATTAAAGCCAAAAATGGGATCAGGGCCTATTTTGTTTCTGAGGTCTGCCACCCGCAAACGATCGAGGTCGTACGCACGCGTGCGCTTCCGCTCGGTATCGAGATCATCGTGGGCGATCACGAAACCTTCGACTTCGGCGTGCCGGTCTTTGGTGTGCTCTTGCAGTATCCAGCCACCCACGGCGTGATTTACGACTACAAAGCGTTTGTTGATCAGGCCCACGCGGCCGGAGCCCTGGTCACGGTGGCCGCAGATCTGCTAAGCCTCACCTTGCTAAGAGCCCCCGGCGAGTTCGGCGCCGATATTGCCGTGGGAAGCACCCAACGCTTCGGTGTGCCGCTCGGGTACGGTGGGCCGCACGCAGCCTACCTTGCAACCCGCACCGCTTACCAGCGTCAGATTCCCGGTCGTATCGTCGGTGTATCCAATGACGTGCACGGTCAGCCTGCCCTGCGTCTGGCCCTACAAACCCGCGAGCAACACATTCGCCGCGACAAGGCCACCAGCAATATCTGTACGGCCCAGGTGCTGCTCGCGGTCATGGCCGGGATGTATGCGGTCTATCACGGTCCTCGTGGCCTGGCAGCGATTGCCCGGCGCGTTCATTCTCTGACGGCACTCCTGGCCGCGGGTCTGCGGCGTCTTGGTCACCAGATCAGCCCGGGTGCGTTCTTTGATACCCTGCAGGTCACCCTCGCCGAGGGTACGCAGGTCCTCCTCGCCAGGGCCGAGAGCCGTCGCATCAATCTGCGTGTTTACGACGGGACGACGGTCGGTGTGTCCCTGGATGAGACGACATCGGTTCAGGACCTGAAGAACCTTTTTGAGGTCTTCGCGGATCGGCCCGTGGATTTTAGTATCGAGGACCTGGCTGCCGATTCGTCGGTCCAGATCAGCGGACCCCTGGCACGTACGAGCCCGTACCTGACCCATCCGGTGTTCAACCGCTACCACTCGGAGACCGAACTGCTCAGGTACATGAACCGCCTGCAGGCGAAGGACCTCTCACTCACGACGTCCATGATCCCGCTTGGTTCGTGCACGATGAAACTCAACGCGACTGCCGAAATGTAGCCGGTGACATGGCCCGAATTCGGCAAGCTGCATCCCTTTGCACCGGTAGAGCAGACCGGTGGCTACCAGATTCTCTTCGAGCAGCTGGAGGCGTGGCTCGCGGAGATTACCGGTTTTGCCGGTATCTCGCTGCAACCCAATGCTGGCTCCCAGGGTGAGTACACGGGTCTGCTCGTCATCCGCGCGTACCACGAAGATCGGGGTGACGCTCACCGCGACATCTGCCTCATCCCCCAGTCAGCCCACGGGACCAACCCGGCCAGTGCCGTTATGGCTGGGATGAAAGTGGTTGCAGTTGCCTGCGATGCCCTTGGCAACATCGACGCGCGTGATCTGCGCGCCAAGGCCGAGGCACATAGCGCGCGTCTTGCCGCTTTGATGGTGACTTACCCATCCACCCACGGGGTATTCGAAGAGTCGATTACCGAGATCTGCGCCACTGTCCACGCCCACGGGGGGCAGGTGTACATGGATGGTGCAAACCTGAACGCGCAAGTGGGACTGTGCCGTCCGGGCGATTTCGGCGCGGATGTCTGTCACCTGAATTTGCACAAGACCTTCTGCATTCCGCACGGCGGCGGCGGACCCGGTATGGGACCCATCGGCGTGGCCGCCCATCTGGTACCCTTCTTGCCGAGGCACCCAATCGTCACCATGGGCGGCGAGAGGGGAATCGGTGCGGTCGCGGCGGCCCCGTGGGGGAGTGCGAGTATCCTGACCATCTCCTGGGTCTACATTGCCCTGATGGGCGCGGCTGGATTGACCGAGGCAACCAGGGTCGCAATCCTCAACGCCAACTACATCGCCAAGCGGCTCGAACCCTACTACCCGGTCCTCTACAAGGGCAGGGGCGGCCTGGTGGCCCACGAGTGCATCCTCGACCTGCGTCAGTTCAAGAGCAGTGCGGGCGTTGAAGTGGACGACATCGCCAAGCGTCTGATGGATTATGGCTTTCACGCGCCGACGGTTTCCTGGCCGGTGGCTGGGACGATCATGGTCGAGCCGACCGAGAGTGAGTCGAGGCAAGAACTGGACCGCTTTTGTGATGCCATGATCGCCATTCGGGCCGAGATAGAGCAAATCGAGCTTGGCCAGATGGACCGGCACGACAACGTGCTTAAAAATGCGCCGCACACAGCCCAAGCACTGCTAAGCGACGAGTGGACCCATCCTTATACACGCGCTCAGGCGGCTTACCCTGCTGCCTGGACGCGGGAACACAAGTTCTGGCCGTCAGTCGGACGTATCGACAACGTTTATGGGGACCGCAACCTCGTGTGCTCTTGCCTGCCGATTGAAGCCTACACCGTTTGAGATGCCATTCTCCTCAAATAGTGTGCCAGGGGGGCGGTAGTGGTGTCCAGGCCGAAGAACGCCTGGGATGCTTGGCCCGATACAGCATGTCTGCCACGGGCCTGCCGCTCAGCAGGTGCTCCTGAACCACGAGCGGGACTTCCTCGACCCGGACACGGTCGTACCAAACTTCTTGCCGGGTTTCTGCCTGTAACACCAACAACATCGGTCCGTTGCCACACTGGCCCAGGCATCCGGTGGCCTGGAGGTTGATTTGCCCGATGAGATTGTTTGCCTGAATTTGGGACTGGAGTACGGAAAGAACCTCGGCACTGCCATCCCGGTTGCAGGTGCGATTCTGGCAGGCAAAGATTTGTATGGGGGCTTGGGACATCTTCAAAGTCTCCGGCGGCTTGTCCAGTTTATCGGAGTTGTGCTTCGAGCTTGAGCCGCTCCCACCCCACGTTCTCGAACTCGAACGCATACACATCGGGGTGCAGGATCTCAGCCAGGATCTCGAGCGAGTCCACGAGGCGAGGACCCGGACGGTTGAAGTACTGGTTGCCATCTGTGATGTAGACCCGTCCTGTCCGGGCCGCCCGCAAATTCTGCCACTCGGGTCGCCGGATCAACACCTCGGACTCCTCGCGGGTACGTGCGAGGTCGAAACCGCAGGGCATCACGATAATCACCTCCGGGTCCGCCGCGAGCAAATCTGCCCAGGCAAGCCAGGGAGAATGTTTGCCACTCACACCGAAAAGATTCTTTCCCCCGGCCAGGTCTACCATTTCGGGCACCCAGTTTCCGGCTGCCATCAGTGGATCTATCCACTCGATACAGGCGACACTCGGGCGAGCCGCATCCGGTAGCACTCGGGTCCGTATGGATTCCACACGTGCACTCAGAGCTTCGAGCAACTTGCCCTCCTGTACCTCCAACGCCGCTGCGACGCGCCGAATATCGTTCCACACATCCGCGAGCGTATCCGGTTGCAGGGAAACAATTTGTGGCTGACCTCCGCTCAGAGCACGGACAGCCTGCTCGACATCCGCCAGGCTCACAGCACAAACCTCGCACTGCGCCTGGGTGATGATATGGGTGGGCCGCAACTGCTCCAGGGCGCTCGTATCGACACGGTATACACTCAGGGCCGATTGCAGCAGGTCTGTGACGCGCTCGTGGACCTGGAGGCTGGTTCCCACGGGATCAAATTTTGGTTGAGTACAGACGGGCAGACCCCGGACCTCGGCCGGGTAGTCGCACTCGTGGGATCTCCCCACCAGACAACCGGTCATTCCCAGTGCAGCGACTATCTCCGTAGCACTGGGAATGAGCGAAATAATTCTGGGCTGAGACATGCCGATTACCGAAACGCATCCTCACTATTGTGATGCGTTGTGGCCAGGTAGACAGAAGCGTCGCCCCGGATACCGGAAAAAGCCTGACATACACAGAGAATCTAAGTGCTACCAACCCGGTTACCCGATGAGATCCGGCCAATCCATGAATACCTCCGAGCGGCGCTATGATTTTGACTGGTTGCGCGTACTGGTGACCGGGTTGGTGGTCTGCTTCCACGCCGCCCTCATCTTCAGTTCCTCGTGGTACTACGTTAAGAACGACCCGCTCCACGGGCACGAGCGGACGCTCCGGGCAGCATATAGCACGAGGCAGACACCGATTGCGAGCCTGGCAAGCGTCCGGGCACTTGTCCGCGCAGAGGGTCTCTCCAAAGATGTAGGTGCGGCCCTTGAGCAGCTCACCACCAGCCCAGACAGGATAGTAACTCTCAAAGCGGAGTTGGGAAATGGAGGAGTCGGGCTGAACTATTCCGACTCTTTGTTTGACGCCCTCCGGGGTCTGGGGACGCTGGTGGCAGAAAAGGGAGAGCGGCTCAGGGTGCTGACACCGCGCGGCGATCTGGCACGGGCTATTCAAGCACGCACCCGGATTCCCGCGCAACCGCTCGATGTCTATCTAACCGGTGCAGGCCGACTGAACAAGGGTGAAGTGCTGTTCGTGGACTGGGCGAGCCTGACAGACGGACGACAGATAGAACAGCTTGCCCGCGCTGAGGACGGCGGCCGGTTGTTCCTGGTCGGGATACCGCGCCCGGAAATGGTTGCAACCGGTTTCGTCCTGTTTCTCGACCAGTGGTTCATGATGCTGTTCTTTGTCATCTCCGGTGCGAGTGCCTGGTACGCGCTGGGTTCGCGCACAGCTAGCCAATATGCCGTGGAGCGCTTCAAGCGGTTGTTCGTGCCATTCTTGTTCGGTTGCCTGGTTGTCGTGCCACCCCTGAGCTACTACGGTCTCCTGGAATGGCCGGGTACAGAAGCTACTTACTGGCAGTTCTACCCGACTTTTTTGAGTGGTGTCCTGGCAGGCAGGCCTGAGTGGGGACATCTCTGGTTCATCATTTACCTGTTTGTCTACTCTTTGCTCGCTTTACCGCTGTTTGTCTATTTGAGGGGGGAAGCCGCTCAGCGTTTGAGGACGAGGCTCGGTACCTGGTTTGAACGGCCCGGCTTGATCTTCTTGCCTGCCCTGCCGCTTGCCCTGATCGAGGGAATGCTGCGGCCAGGGTGGCCGAATGGGCATCAAAATCTGGTCAGCGATTGGGCAAATTTCTGGCTCTATCTGCTCTATTTCGTCTACGGCTATTGCATTGCTTCTGAGCCAAAGCTAGGGCATGCCATAGACAGGCACTTCAAACTCGCGGTCGGACTGGCAGCCATCGGCACGGTCGCACTCTTCGGCATCTGGTTGAGCGGCAACACGCCGGACTATTACTACTGGTATGGGCGCATTGGATACGACAGCCTGCGCGGCTTCAACTCCTGGTGCCTGGTAATGGTCGTTTTGAGCCTTGGCCGCCGGTATTTGAACTTCAATCACCGGGTATTGCAGTACGCAGGTGAGGCCGCCTATCCGGTTTACATCCTGCATCAGACGTTTGTAGTTGCGATCGGTTTTTACGTGGTGCGCTGGAGCACCGGGGCGACGCAAAAGTATCTGGCCATCGTGGTGGGTTGTCTGGTGGCGACTGTAGTTGTGTACGATCTTCTGATTAAGCGAAACAACCTGACCCGGTTTCTCTTCGGGCTGAAGCCGGTAAAAACTATCGCTCGCCTGGTCAGGCAGAATTGATGCCGCTGGGGTAGCCCTCAGTGTCCGGCACTCACCAATTCTGTCCGGTTGCAGACGCTCTAAGCGCAACTTTGCGCTGGCACTCTCAGACAGGCTTGAATACCCATGGCGTTCCCCCAAGACCATGCGACTCAGAAAACAACAGGGGTCCCTGGTGCCTGTCCTGCTGCTCGGGCTCATCTTGAGCGTGGTGAGCGGAGCTGGCTTGCTACTCAGCACTCACCTGGCCCAGGGCACCTCTGCCCGCCGAGCAGTTATCCTCGCCCGCCAGATTGCCGAGGGGGCGAGCAGTTCTGTCCGCGCCAGACTCAGTGAGGACTACCGCAATTCCGCGCTTGTGCGTGGTGAGTGGCTGCGCCGACTCCTGCTGCCCGTCTCGGACCCTCAATCGCGTTACCAGGCCAATACGGCCCGGCCCGACTTGCAACTTTATCTCCAGACATCGGCACCAGAGGTGGCTGCCAATCCGGACCAGCAGTACAACGCTCCCGGTCTGCTGCACTTGAAGGACTATCCACCCGGTGACGTGTACGCACGTATTTTTCCGCTTGCCGACCCGATGACGGGCCAAGTCCGGGACCTCGAAGTCCGGGTCAGTGTTTACCTTCCAGGTGCGGACCAGACCGTTTCGCATACGCTCGAAGGACGGGGGCAGGAGATATTTGACTTTGCACTGCTGGCCCGCACGCCCAACTGCCAGTTCTGCCACCTGCAAGTCCAGGGCAATGTTGGCGCGCTCACCCACCTGCGACCCGGTTACGAGCATTTCGTAGCCGACAAATCTTCCCGAGCAGATATCAACTTTGACGAAGGCACGGGGGAAGAAGACCCTTCCGGTCCGGCCAACTTCGCTGGGTGGGGCGACGGAGACCGCACGGGCGAGAGCGAGGACGCGGGCACCCAGATGACCGACAATGCCCTGGCCTCGTCGATCTGGGGGGACATCTTCGCCTATCAATGGATTACAAACGACAAGTCCGACTTCAATCCGGATACAGGACAGGCCACGCGGCTCAACGGCGTCAGCCTCAAGTCCGATTCGAGCTTCCCCAACCAGATCTCGACGCGCTATTTCGGACCCCTGTTTTATTTGTGGCGTGGGAGCGACGTGAACGTGAACGGCCGCCTGGATGATTTTCCGCCCATCGATCGGGACACTTTGGCGAGCACAGCGCAGGGAAGCGTCGAGGGCGGCGAGCGGCTCCAGGTCGTTCCCCCAGGTGAGAGTTATACACCCGGAAAGTCCGGCGCTCTGCCAGCGGTTGTTCGCGGCCAGGCTGTTCTGGTCGGGGAGACGCCCGGACCGGACAACGCCTATTGCCGAACTGCCACCCGCCCACTGGTGCTTACAGGAGAAGTGTTCGTCCAGGGCGACATCGTGCTGCGTGGGTGTGTGCGGGGCCGGGGAGCACTCTACAGCGGTCGTAACCTCTACATCGCAGGTGACGTCATCTACCAGAACCCGCCCGGTACCGGTGGCAATTACCGGGCCGCCTCAGACCCGGATAGCGTGGCGCGCACCGACATTCAGGCGGGCAAGGACAGCCTGCACCTGGCCGCCGACGGTAACATTCTGATCGGCGATTACACCTCGAACGACGGCGGTACTCTGCGGCCTTACCGTGACCGGACAGGGGAACTACACCTGCGAGCGCGCTTCGGATTAGATACCGGAGTGCAGGTTGCCGTACGCGCAAACGAGGGTGTACTCGAAGAATTGATTCAAGACGCGCAGGGCAATACCCGCACGAGCAGCGGGGCACTGGTTGACGTGAGTGATGTGCAGCGGCTGGAAGGTTACGAGGCGCTTGTGCGTCCGGCCTATTTAGACTCGTCAGGGAAGTTGGCTCTGTGGATGAGCGACGCGCAGTACCGCGAAATACTACAACAAAGCGTTCCGGGAGGCGAGGATTCGGTGAGTACCTGGCGAATCAACGCGAGCACCTACCGGATCAGTCTCGAATATCCTGCTGCCTCCGGCCAGCAAATCTCCGACACACTCAAAAATCTCGCCAGTAGCGCCGATACGACAAAGCTTGCGGCCTGCCGGGCGTTCCTGGTCGAGAACCTGCTCTTCAACACCAACTCGACGACCAATCAGGCGGAACTGGCCGATGTCGAGCGCCGAGCCGCTGCAATCGTAGCCATGATTCAAACAGGTGTTACAGGTTGGAGTGAGACGGGATTCGCACACCTCACCACGCGTGGAGGCTACAGCGGCGACGACGCAATCGTAAGCATTCTCAACCGCGCCTTCAGTGTTGATGCCGGGGGCCAACCGGTCTATAACTATGCTGTCCCCCGTCCAACCCAAGTCCAGAGGGTGGATGCCTTCTTGTACAGTCCGCACCGAATTGCAGGCTTCACCAACGGTACTAACCTGGTCATCAACGGCGGGACGGTTGCGGCAGAGATTGCTTTGAGTGCGCCGGGTGTGGGCGGTGCCCAGGCGAGCTGGGTAGGGAACAATGCTCTCAAGGAGCGCATCACTGCCAAGGGAGACCAGGTCAATCCCTACAATGGGTCGCAGTACAACTACACCCAGGTCAACTACGATTACCGCCTGCGCAACGGCAGTTCACCGCAGCACATCCGGCGGTTGAACACGGCTGAGTTTATCCGTCAGAGCAGCGATGCCCCAAGCGGTGACACGGCGATCAAGAAGGTCTGTCGCAATGCCAAATGTAACTAAATCCGGACGCAACAAGCAGGGCTTCAGCCTGATCGAGGTCCTGGTGGCAACGGTCATCCTGGCCCTGTTGCTCGCGGGTCTGGCTCCGATGCTGTCCGCTTCGGCATTGCTGCGCCGCCAGCAAGAACTGATCGCCGAGGCAACCAACCTTGCCCAGCTTGAGATCGAGGAGGTCCGCCGCTCCTGGTCCGCTCTGTTCCGCAGTGGTCTCGACGCAAGTCAGAGTATTGGCGGACTGACACCAGTTAATATGCGCGATCGGATCATTCCCATGCCCCGGCCCTGCGAACTGACCGAGGTAAATTACACCGGCTGCACCCAGGACCCACCTTTCGCCCCTGAACTGCCGCGCCTTACCCCCTCTCCCCTCTGGCCTTTCGGCGGCGAGGGCAGCTTCGAGGTCGTGAGCCCCGACCCGTCCGGCAGCGGCGTTGACGACCTGTACCTGTACGATCCCAATTTCGAACCGCCAACCTCGTCAAAAATTGCCAACTTCAGCATGAGTGGTGTGCGAGGACCCACGACCTATCACGTCCAGGTCTTCTGGGGATACGCGCCGGGCTCGTCCGTTCCCCGAGACCCCTACGCCAACCCTCAGTGGTACCGCAACGAAGTCGCGAGAGTAGTAGTCAGGATATACCTGGCCGGGGACGATGGCGGCCTGCCCGTGGACGACGAGGGAAACCCGACCCGGTTAACCCGGCCTGTCCGGCCCGTCGTGAGCAGCCGCGCCGAAAACCTGCTCGACAATCGGGCCAGCTCCAACGACCCGGATGCCCAGCTCGCTTTCAGCCGTCTTGCGCCCCTGGTCGTGCTGACCTCCGACATCCCGAGGCTGTACCAGTGAGGAGCACGCGCGGTTTCACACTCATCGAACTCATGATTGTCGTTGCGATTGTTGGTTTGCTGGTCGCAATTGGGCTCAGCTCAACCTCCGGCCTGGTGCAGTCGCGCCGCTTCGACAGTGCCGTGCAGGAGCTGTCGCTCGCGGCCAAAAAAGCCCGTCAGGCGGCCCAGACCCGCTCAGAAACCTTCACGCTCGAATTTACCCTCCACACCCCCGAACTCAATCAGGACCCGGCTGATCCACCCGACCGCTACGCCATCTACCGGGGGAACACCCGCCCGGCCGAGCCTGAGTGGAAGCCTATGCCTGAGCGCATCTGGATTTACCGCACAAATGTAAACGGTCCTCCCTACAAGTGGACTTTTGACGAGCGCGGGACGATTACCCCGGCCCAGATGGGCACAATCGTCCTGCAAGATGGGACCAGGCTCGATCCCGGTCTTGCCGACGCAACCGCCCTGCCCGAGTACCTGCGCAGTAAAACCACCAACCCG
>JACMIX010000395.1 GCA_014380935.1 Gloeobacterales cyanobacterium ES-bin-141
CGTAACGGCCGAAACAATTGCGACGTCGTTGCCACCGCCAGGGCGATTAGCAAAACTAGCAAAAATTGCTCGAGGCTATCTTTGATGCCTATTTCAAGGGGCATTGTTATTTTGGGTCTGCTAAGCGGGAAGTATCAACACCGAGAGTTCTGTTACGACCTTTTCCTAGTATCCAACTTCTCAGCTT
This sequence comes from Gloeobacterales cyanobacterium ES-bin-141, assembly GCA_014380935.1. GTDB lineage: Bacteria > Cyanobacteriota > Cyanobacteriia > Gloeobacterales > Gloeobacteraceae > JACMIX01. The sequence continues at coordinate 188 of JACMIX010000395.1, forward strand.
TGGAAAGGCTCCTCACTAAATAGTAAAGATAGATACTCCAAACTGTGAACAGAAACCAGAACCCGAGCCACTGATTATCCATAACGACATCCTATCTAATGTGTTGATCACAAGTAGAACTCGAAGTACCTTTCAATGCTGCTGCTAGTCTGGGTCTGTAGACTGGGTTAAGGGCTACACCCATGATCCAGTCTCCAGGTAAGATATATAAATAATCTCCCGCCAGCAGAAGCCTGCCTTCACGTACCAGGGCAACTACTTGACAGGTTGGAGGCAGAACTAGCTCGATTAAGGCTAGACCACAACAGTGCTGTTCTGGTAATACCAGGATACATATCAGGGATGGTTGTTGATAGGCGCAATGCAGTAGACTCATCTGCGCTGCCAACTCATTCGAGTTTTGACGAATGTGCTTTGGTAATCCCCTCGCAAGCTTCTTCTGCAACCGCTGCTCTTCATACTTTGCCAACATCTCAAAAAGCATAGGAAAGCCCCAAACGTACAAAAAGACAACGCTTCCAATCGATAGACTCCATCCCCAGAGGTCTCCAGTGATGAACGGAAGTACCGGCGTCTGAGTATCCATGGATTACTTCAAATCTCCTGAATATCCATGTATATAGCCAGCACCGAAGTCTACAAAACCAGTGTCCGCTCCTGCGTGAGCAAGGACAACCAGCGCTTCAACTGCGTGGCTGCTGATGGCCGTCCGAACTGTCACGAGTGTACTGCCTGCCCGAAGACCACCTTCAAAATATCGTGCTTCTTGAGCCGGAATACCTACGGCAATCAGTATATCAATCCGAGTTTTGTCTCCTTTAAAGAAGCGGAATAAACCGTCCAGTAACCTGCTCCCGAGTGTGTTTATGGATTCCACTGACTGAGTGCCTGTTCGTTCCACAAACTTGTCTTGTTCAGGACGGTTATCTATGGCAATGCCGATTCTATCGGAGTACCCGGCAAGTTGTAGAGCTTCCACCGCTGCCTCCGCACTTGATTGGTTGCGAAAGAGACCAGCGACGGTGCTACCCGAATCAAAAAAGCTGCTATCGATTAGATTCATGGCTTTCATACTTAGAACCTGGAGTGAATTCTATCGACCATTACGCGAGGTCTGGTTTTGTTCACCCGTAGTAGGTGACCCATCAACTCAGCCCCGTCAAGGCCAGCAATAGCCAGTTCTTCGTGCGCCTCTGCAGCCATTTCGATCAGGGCAAAATCTGCCAATGTATAATCCGTTGCCTGGCTCGGAAACAGTACAACTTGTTTGACAGGACCGTACTCTGCAAACATTTTCTCAAGGTCTACCTTGCCCACCCATTCTGGAAGGTTACCAACGTAAATAGTCACCAAAAACTCCTATACGTAAGTTCTTCCACTATTCAAATGCGTGTCTCGTCAAGAAAGGATCAAGATTGCAGCGTCAGGTATTCAAGTAGCGCCTCCAGGTCGATTGCTCGAGGATCTGGTCAACTGGCTCAGAGCATAGCTTCAAGTCGCTGAGAAGTTCTCCCAATGTGCTCACTCAGGTTTAAAACGGTAGCCGATACCGGGCTCTGTAAGTAGATACACCGGCCTGGTAGGGTCGGCTTCCAATTTGTGCCGCAACTGACCCATATACACGCGCAGGTAATGATTCTCGTTGGTATAGGCCAGGCCCCAAACCTCTTTGAGCAGTTGCCGGTGCGTTAGTACTTTCCCCGCCTGGCGCACCAGGATGAGTAACAACTTGTACTCATTTGGGGTCAGATGTACCTCACGGTCATCGACGAAGACCTGTCGGTGGACGAAATCGACGTGCAATCGTCCGGAGACAAAAGTTGGCTCCTCGGTCCCGGCAGCGGAGCGCTCGGCATGGCGCAGGGCAACCCGCACGCGGGCAAGCAGTTCCTTAACGCCGAAGGGCTTGGTCAGGTAATCGTCAGCCCCGGCGTCTAGAGCGTCTACTTTGTCCTGCTCCTGTCCACGGGCCGACACCACGATGATCGGCACCGTGGACCATTCGCGCAGCTGGCGCGTGACTTCGATACCGTCCTGGTCCGGTAAACCCAGGTCTAGCAAGATTAGATCCGGCTGTCTTTGCGCCGTCTGCGCAATTCCGTGACTGGCAGTGGCCGCTTCGAGAAGTTGATAGCCATGGTTGGTCAGGGTGGCGCGCAGAAAGTGACGGATCTGCGCTTCGTCCTCGATTATGAGGATGGTCGAAGGAGAATCCTTCACGTTTCTTCCGTTTCGACTTGCGGAGCCGGTCCACCCAGTGGTAGAACGAACCGGAACACCGCTCCCCCACCAGGGCGATTCTGCGCCTCGATTCGCCCGCCGTGTGCTTCGATGATGCCGCGACAGATCGTCAATCCCAGACCCACACCGCCCCCTTGATTGCCGGTTTGCACACGGTGAAATTTATCGAAAACGCGCTGCTCGTCGCCGGGCGGCAAGCCAGGTCCACAATCAGCAAGCTCTACAAAGACAGTCTCGTTTCTGACCCATGCACAGAGGCTGAGGGGACTGCCCGGCGGCGTATAGCGGACGGCGTTTTCGAGCAGGTTGATGAGTACCTGCTCGAGCAGCAGAGCGTCGAGTGGCACCAGCGGTAAATCCGGCTCCAGATGCACCGCGAGTGGGCGGTGCTCCAGTTGCTTCTCCAGACGGGTCAGGGCTACCCCGATCACCTCCTCCAGAGAGTGCCACTCTTTGTGAACCTGCAGGGTGCCCGATTCTACACGTGTCATGTCCAGAAGGTTGCGCACCAGCCGGTTCAGCCGTTCGGCCTCGTCGTAAACAGTTTGCAACAAGGTCCTGTGCGGTTGCGAACTACAAGCCGCTTCTTCGAGCAAGGCGCTCGTAGCACCGGTGATCACGGCGAGCGGTGTGCGCAGGTCGTGGGAGACCGAACTTAACAGCGCGTTGCGTAACTGCTCGGTCTCGACCTGGATGCGGGCCTGCGCGGCTTGTTGGGCGAGCCTGAGGCGCTCGACCGCCAGGGCAGTCTGGTTGGCAAAGGCTTCGAGCAGGTGCAACTGTTCTGGATCGAGAAAGCGATTCGTCTGAGCAGGTCGCACACCGATCACACCGACTGTCCCCTTGGAGGCGACCAGGGGCAAGTAAGTAGCTTGTGCACCCGGTAGGGTAGTTGTCGTAGCTCCGGCTACCTGAGCATTTGTGAACACCCAGCGGGCAACGGTCTGCTCATCGCCCCCAAGGAAAAACCCCGCTGGACTGAGCGTAGAGACAAGCCGCCCGGCCCCGTCCGGTAACAAGACGACGACATCACTTTCAAACACCTCACCAATATGTTCTGTCGCCACCCGCAAGAGTTGCTCAGTGTCACGGGAACCCGCAAACTCCCGGCTCATGGCGTAGAGAGCAGCGGTACGCCGTTCACGGGTACGGGCTGCTTCTGCTTGCAGCCGCACCCTCGCTGTCAGGGCGCTGATAAGCAATGCCACTGTCAGCATCACACCAAAGGTGACCAGATACTGGCTGTCGGAGACGGCAAACGTCAGGTAGGGCGGCACGAAGAAGAAATCGAAGGTCAACACGCTCAGAACTGAGGCGAGGATGGCAGGCCCACGCCCAAAGCGAGAGGCCACCAGGA
>JACMIX010000396.1 GCA_014380935.1 Gloeobacterales cyanobacterium ES-bin-141
ACCGGTACGAAGGCGACCGCGTGCTCATCCCGGTAGAGGATACGTTGATTGTCTTCGAGCTCCCGGCCAATCAGATCCGCGAGCAGACCGCGCCCGTGGGTCTGGTAATACTCCTGCTCGCGCTCTGCCATCCGCGCCGGTACGGGCGGTACGAAAGGATAGGCGTAAATTTGACCGTGGGGATGGTGCAGGGTGACGCCCATTTCCACGCCGCGGTTCTCGAACGGCAACACGTACTGGATCTGAGGATATTGTGCGATTACACGCGTTCGCTCTGCCCACACCTCTAGAAGCAATTCGAGGTGAGCGAGGTCCAGCACACCCAGGGATGCCCGTGGATCCTGGTCAAAGACGACCACTTCACACGCACCGTTGGCCGGTAGAGTCTCGACGATGCTCGGAGGTGGATCGTGTGCGGTGGGCGTCAATGAGGGAAAGCGGTTGTCGAAGACCGCCACGTCGTAGTCCCCCCGGGGCAACTCGGTCGGGAATCGCTCGTCGTGGGTCGGTGCAAGCGGGTTGTACTCGGGGGGCGGTAGGAAAGTACGCTCTTGACGATGGGCCGCGTAAGCGACCCATTCACCGCGCAGAGGATGCCAGCGCAGGTGCGGGTTGGCCCCGACCGGCTTATCGCTGGGACTCGGTGCCGCAATTTCCGACGCGATAGGTTGACGGCTGTACAGGTTCAGTCTGCGCCCGTCCGGCTTCAACAGTTCCCGGTGATACATCTTCTTCCTCAACGATTCCGAGGGTGGCGTTGTGGATTGCCTCAATCGGGAACTTGGGCGTGCGATCAGCATACAGCAGACCGTTGGCCTCCTGGAAAGTGTCGGCAAACTGGGTGTAGCAAAAACCGCTGAACATCTCGACGCCGCTCACTACACGTAGCAGAGCTGTGTAGCTCTTTTGCAGCTCGCGGGCACTTGCACTGTGTATGTAGCCCCAAGCGCCTTCCGTGTGGGCATAGGCAATTCCACCAAACTCGGTCAGCATGACCGGTTGTCCCTGGTGGGGATAGTTGTCGAGCGTGAGCATGCGGCCTCCCGGACGTCCCCGGTTAAATAGGTCTTCAAGCTTGACCTCCGGACCATAACGCCTGGCCAGACGCGGTAGACAGTTGTCGTAGTCGTGGATACCGATGATATCGGTGGTCGTGCTCTCCCAGCCATCATTGCCGATTACCGGGCGCGTCGGATCGAGGGTCCTGGTCAGGTGATAGAGCGCCTGTACGTAGTCCCGGTGTGCAGCCGTCTCGACCAGATTGGGAACGCCCCAGGACTCGTTGAAGGGCACCCAGACTACGATGCACGGGTGGCTTGCATCCCGCTCGATTACCTCGACCCACTCACGCGTAATTCGCTCAACCGCCCTGGGGGTGAACCGGTAGGCGCTCGGCATCTCCTCCCAGACAAGTAGTCCCAGTACGTCGGCCCAGTAGAGAAAACGCGGGTCCTCGATTTTCTGGTGCTTGCGTACTCCGTTGAAGCCCATACGCTTGGCCAGCTCGACGTCGTAGCGCAAAGCCTCATCCGACGGCGCGGTCATTAAGGTGTCAGGCCAGTATCCCTGGTCGAGAACCATCCGCAAATAGTAGGGCCGCCCATTGAGCATGAACCGGTCGCGCTGGATGGTAACTGTGCGCATCGCGGTGTAGGAATTTACCTCGTCGATCAGCCGGCCATCCTGCCACAGTTGAAGCTGTGCGTCGATCAGGGTCGGCTTCTCGGGGCTCCAGAGCAACTCGTTACGGTAGTCGTCGATACCGGGGTCAGAAAGTGCGATACGCCTGTGAACCTCGCCGTGAATCACCTCGTAGGTATCGCACACCAGCAACTGATTTCCGACTGTCAACCTTACCTTTAATTGCACGCCTTGCGGTTGGATGCCTGCAATGGAGGCTTGCAGGCCAATTTCCCAGCGCTCCATATGCGGTGCCCAGCGCAGGCGCTCGAGATAGGTCAGCGGTACGCGCTCGACCCAGACAGTCTGCCAGATACCGCTCGTGCGTGGGTACCAGATGCTGTGCGGCTCGAGTTGCCAGTCTTGCTTGCCCCGTGGCTTGGCGAGATCGTGCGGATCGTCCTGGGACCAGACGCTTATCCGCTGAATCCCGTCTACACGCAGTGCCGAAGTAATATCGACCGAAAAAGGCGTATACCCGCCTTCGTGGTCGGCTACGAACTGGCCGTTGACCCAAACACGAGCGTGGTAATCCACGGCCCCAAAATGCAACAGTATCCTCCCCTCACCTGGGAGCAAGTCAAACTCGCGCTCGTACCAGTAGTTGGTGTGAAAGCCTGTATCACCGATGCCACTCCTTTTACACTCCGGTGTGAAAGGAACCTCAATTGTTTGGTTCCATTCCGTGATGTCGGTGGGACATGTAAACGTACCATCGTCATCGAAGCTAAACTTCCAGATACCGTTGAGACTCATCCAGTTGGAACGTCTTAGCTGCGGACGTGGATAGGCTGTTGTCGGTGAGGAAGTTGTGTGGGCCTGCTGGCCGTATGCTTTTTCGTCGTGATTACCAAGATGTTGACCCAACGATTTCATTGCATATTCACCGCGGCTAATACAGTTAAAAAGTGTACCCTCGATTACCTTTGGCTTAACTCACGTAGGCCTCTCGGGATCAAGTACCATGTAGTGTCAAAACTTGTCTTCTATACCTGGGGACGCAGATGTAACAAGTTGCTCCAGAGACCGGGGATCACACTCAGGACAATACTCTAGCATTTTTAGTATCGGATTTTTACAAGGAAGCATAGCTGTCATAACAAACAGTTCCATCGCGCACTGCACAACTTTGAGCGTGTAAAATATACAGACAATTTTGCAATATACAGAGTGGGCGTATGACGCCATTTGCACGACAAGTTAGGGTTCGCGCGCGTAGGCAAGCGTGTGACTGCTTAGACCCTGATACCTATATCCCATGTAGACGGCAAGTAAGCTTAAATCTGCCTGACATGACAGAAAAATCCTGGATGGTTCCCAGTTCAATAAATTGACGACTTTTTCAGTACCTATACCTGTACTGCAACCATAATCCGTCCTCTAGACAACAGATACAAAGCAAACTACCCCGGGCACACTCGACTAGGTACAGACTGCCCAGGTCTAAGCCGTTCTCACTCAAGTGCAGGAAAGTCATGCTCAAGGGAAAAGTCGGAACCAAAATCATTGGTGGTTACATCCTGTTTATCCTGGTCCTCATTCTCTTTCTCGGAGCAAATTACCTCTCACTTCTTCAAACACTAAACCATGCAAAACAACTACATGATGAAACAGAAGAAATCCATTATGCACTAGAAGCAATCAATATTTTGCATAAACAGAGCATCCAGTTGGATGACTATTTTTTATTCAACAAGCGCAGTCACATAACAGATTATGAGAACTATACAAAGCTATTTTTAGACAAGATAAAACTCCTCGAAATCTCCTTAGAAATTGAAGCAAATAAAACGCTTATTTTAACTTCAACAGATCAGTATAAACTGCTACTTTCGCGTTTCGATCAGGTTATTAACTTACGCCAGGCAGGTAAAGAGACACAAGCCATCAAACTGAGAACTCATGAGATGGTTCAACTAGAATATAAAACGATCGCTATCCTACAAGAATTTGTAGTTCTCAGAAAACAACGCGTCAACTTGCTTCTGAGCTATGTTCGCATCTCGAGTAGATACGGTGTTCTGTCTCCCATCCTCCTTATCGCAAACAAGAATGCTGAGCGACTCTACAGAGAGAGTATCAGCCTGCAAACCGCACTAAGGGCGGAGGCTTTGTTCTGGGGACAGGTCGCTGCTCTGACCAGATTTTTTGCTTTTGGAAATAATGAGTATGTTGTAGAGTTTTATGATTTCGGCTATTTGTTTAATACTGCACTACAAGAGGAAATGACTCTCGCAGGTAAAAGTGAAGTAGCACTTCTACAAGAAATCCAGTCCAAGCACGAAGTATTTCTGAAGCAATTCGAACAGGGAATAAAAACATATCGGTTGGGTGATAAAGCTAAAGCATTGGAGTTCGAAGCGACAGAAATTGATGCGATAGAAACAGTCATAGAAGAGCTGCTTGCACAATTTTACTTAATTAAAAATCAGGACACAGAAGATTCGCTTGAGAAAATTGAACTTATTCATGACGTATCTTCATCTATGAGCTCTAGCTTAATGGTATATGTTGTGGCCGTTCTAGTATTATCTCTGCCGATAGGAGTGGCAATCACCGCCTCAATCTCAAGACCTCTAAAACAACTGGTCAAAGCTACCCAGAAGCTAACCACGAGAGATTTTGTCCCCGTGACGGGGATCGACAGCCAAGACGAAATAGGTGAACTTGCCAGGGCGTTTAACATCATGGTCGAGACCCTGCGAAAAACAACTGTTTCCAGGAACTACGTAAACAACGTTATCGAGTCTCTGGTTGAAGCGCTCATTGTCGTGTCACCGCAGGGAAAAATACTCTCTATTAACACTGCTACCCAAGCAGTACTGGGCTACACAGAAAAAGACCTGCTTGGGCAACCGTTCGCAAAGCTATTTGCAGATGGGAAGGTGCCTGAGCAATTGCAAATCGAGGATGTTATCAACTGCCCGGTCAGCAATGTCGAAGACACGTGTCTGGCAAAAACAGGCACGAGCATACCCACATCCTCCTCGGGTTCCGCCATGTTCGACGATGCCGGCAACGTCGAGGCGGTCGTCTACATGCTCCAGGACATCAGCATGCACAAGCAAGCAGCAGCCGAACTCCGGCAGGCCAGGGACACGGCTGAGACAGCCAGCCGCACCAAAAGTGAATTTCTGGCCAACATGAGCCATGAAATACGCACACCCATGAATGGTGTGATCGGTATGACCGGACTGCTGCTCGACACTGAGCTTTCGCCTGAGCAACGCGAGTTTGCCGAGACCGTACGCTCCTCGAGTGAGGCGCTGTTGACTATCCTCAATGACATTCTGGACTTTTCAAAAATTGAAGCGGGCAAGCTCGAACTGGAGGCGATTGACCTGGATCTGCACAGGCTGGTTGAGGAGGTAGCCGAGTTGCTCAGCGAGCAGTCTGAGCGCAAGGGGCTGGAGTTGGCCTGTCTTGTGGAGCAGGCAGTACCCAGGTTGATATGTTCAGACCCGGGCCGTCTCCGGCAAGTGCTCACCAACCTCGTAGGCAACGCCATCAAATTTACCCACCAGGGAGGAGTCCTCATTCGCGTTGCTCTGGACGAGCACGAAGGAGCGGTGCGCTTCGAGGTCGTAGACACCGGCATCGGCATTACCCCCGAGGCCAGGGTACGGCTATTTCAGTCGTTCTCACAGGCCGACAGTTCGACCACGCGCAAGTACGGCGGTACTGGACTGGGACTTGCAATCTGTAAGCGGTTGGTTCAATTAATGGGTGGGGAGATTGGGGTTGACAGCGAACCGGGCGTGGGCTCGACCTTCTGGTTTACTGTTTTTGCACCGTCAGCGAGCACGGCACACCTGCCTGAACTTCCCACCGAGCTGGACGGCCTTCGCGTCCTGGTAGTGGACGACAATGCTACCAACCGTGCGATCCTCCGCCACCAGCTCACCTCCTGGCAGCTATCGAGCGACGAGGTCGAAGATGGGGCCAGAGCGCTCGAGTACCTGGGTGCCGCCGCAGAGCGGGGGACGCCTTATGACCTGGCAATACTCGACCTGATGATGCCCGGGATGGACGGGTTCGAGCTTGCCCGCCGCATCAAGGCCGATGCGGTTATCGCGGGTGTACGGCTGGTGATGTTGACGTCCTTTGGCCAACGTGGCCATAAACAGACCGCCGCCGAGGCGGGTGTGGCTGCCTATCTCTCAAAGCCCCTGGTCCGCCGGACGCAGTTATTAGAGTGCCTGAAAACCGTCATGGCAGGTAACCGCACCGAGGTGCATTCGGCCAGGCAGGCCGCCCCTACTCCGGTTATACCCGTGCCACACACCCGCATCCTGGTCGCCGAGGACAACGCGGTCAACCAGAGAGTCGCGGTGCGCCAACTGGAGAAGCTAGGCTACCGTGTCGATGTGGCAGCCAATGGGTTGGAGGTCCTTGAGGCCCTCTCACGTATCCCGTATGCCCTGGTGTTGATGGATTGTCAGATGCCTGAGATGGACGGCTTCGAAGCTACTGCCGAGATACGTAGACGAGAAGGAACACATCACATCCCAATTATTGCCATGACCGCCGGTGCCCTACAGGGAGACCGGGAGAAGTGTCTTGAGGCCGGGATGGACGATTATGTCAGCAAACCGATCAAGCAAGAAGACCTCGCAGCTGTTTTGAAGCACTGGCAGCCCGTTGGAACCCCAAGCAATGCATCCGATATTGAAGCGCTTACAACAGTGCCGGCTCGGTCTTTGGGTGATTAGTCAGATAGGTATAGCCGCTCAGGATCCGCTCGTAGTGGCGCAGCAACAGGCGCGATTCGCTGAGAGTGATGCGCTTTTCGCGCAGGGCTTGCTCGGTCTCCCGCCGGATGCTCTCAAGCAAAGCCTCGTGGTCGTACTGCACGTACTTGAGCACTTCGGTCATCGAGTCACCCTTGACGACATGCTCGATTAAGTAACCCTGCTCCTCGGGTTGCTGTGAGTTGAGGTGAATGTGGACGGCGTTTGTATCTCCGAACAGGTTGTGCATATCCCCCAGGATCTCCTGGTAGGCTCCGTTGAGAAACATAGCCATGTAATAGGGCTCGTCCGGTTTGAGGGGGTGGAGTTCGAGGGCGCTCTTGACGTCGCGCAGGTCGATAAACTGATCGATCTTGCCGTCGCTGTCGCAGGTCACATCTGCTAGCGTTCCCCGGGCGGTCGGCTCCTCATCGAGCCGGTGAATGGGCATGATGGGAAAAAGCTGATCGATAGCCCAGTGATCCGGGGCGGACTGAAAGACTGAGAAGTTGCAGTAGTAGACCGAGGCCATCATCTGCTCGAGGTCTGCAAGGTCATCGGGAATGTAATCGAGTTCGCGCACGAGGCCGAGGATACGTTCGCAGCATCCCCAGTACAGGCTCTCGACCCGGGCACGATCTTCAAGGCTCAAATAACCCAGTGCAAACAGGCTCGCAGCCTCTTCCTTAAACTGGGAAGCATCGTTATAAGCTTCCTGAACATTTTCACGCGTGATCTGGGTATAGGTCTCGTAGAGATTCTGGAGGATTTGATGCTCGTTTTTGGTTGGGGGAGAGGGGATAGCGATGTTCGGACCGCTCGTGCCTACCACGTCAAAGATCAAGATCGATTGGTGAGAGGCAATTGCCCGACCGCTCTCGCTGATCAGAGTCGGGACCGGCACGCCCTTGGCTTTACATGCAGCCTGAATAGCATTGACGACGTCGTAGGCGTATTCCTGGGTGTTGTAGTTTTTGGAGGCACGAAAATTGGTCTTGGAGCCGTCGTAGTCAATCGCAAGCCCACCACCCACATCGAGGTACTGCATGGGTGCTCCCATGCTCCCTAACTCGACGAAGAACTGGGCAGCTTCACGCAAGGCCGCCTTGATAACGCTGATGGCCGAGATTTGTGAGCCGATATGAAAGTGCAGGAGCTGCAACGAAGGGAGCAGGTCTGCCCGTTTGAGCCCCTCGACCACCTCCATGATTTCAGAAGCGCTCAGGCCAAACTTGGCCCGATCGCCGGTGGAATCGCCCCAACGTCCAATACCCCGGGCGGTCAGCTTGGCGCGCACACCCAGGATGGGCTGGATGTTGAGCTTGCGTGCCGCCTCAATCACAAGCGACAACTCCTGAAAGCGCTCTAGCACGATGATTGGCGTCTGCCCGAGCCGTTGGGCCAGTAAAGCCGTTTCGATGTACTCGCTATCTTTGTAACCGTTGCAGACAATCAGGGCACCCGGTGTCTTGAGTGTGGCAAGTGCAATCAGCAACTCCGGCTTGGAGCCCGCCTCCAGGCCGAACTGGTAGGCCCGTCCATACTCGACAAGCTCCTCGACCACGTGGCGTTGCTGGTTTACCTTGATCGGGTAGACACCCTTGTAGACCCCGGCATATTCGTACTCGACGATTGCCTGGTTGAAACACCGATTGAGCCGGGCGATCCGGTCAGCCAGAATGTCCGAGAAGCGCAGCAGCAAAGGCAGGCTCAACCCGCGTTGCCGGATGTCCTCAACCAGCTCGAACAGATCGATCTGTCCGCCTTTGTCGGCCCGGGGTGCCACGGCGACGTGACCGGCAGAGTTAATTGTAAAGTAAGGCTTTCCCCAGCCCTGGATCTGGTAGAGTTCGCAGCTGTCTTCTACGGTCCAATCCTGCATGGCGGCTCATTTTGTCGGTTTCCGGAGCCATGGTAACTTTTTTGAGTCACGAAGATGAGCCGCTAAAGGACTGGTTCGTAGTCTTTGAGGCGGTATGTACTGAACTACCAATGCACGAGCGCTTCTTTGATAGCCCCCTGAGCGTCGGCGACCGCTTTATTACGTGCCTCGTCCCCAAGGTTAAGGCTATCGGCATGGATGAAGGTGATGTCCGTAATGCCGATGAACCCGAAAATCAGGCGCAAGTAGGGCTCCTGCATGTCGGCGGGGCTACCTTGCGGGTAAGCGCCTCCCCGAGCCGTGACGACGAGCATCTTCTTGCCATGGACTAGGCCTTCGTATCCATTCGCGCCGACACTGAATGTGAGACCCACACGCACGATCTGGTCAATGTAAGCCTTGAGGGTCGATGGAATATTTAAGTTGTACATCGGGACGCCCAGCACGTAGCGTTCGGCGGCCAAGAACTCCTCCACCAGCATGTCCGAGACCTGGATGGCCTGACTCTGTTCAGGTGTATGCGTTTCTGGCGGGGCGAAGGCACCGGCGATCCAGGCTTCGTCTACGTGGGGCACGGGTTGGTGACCGAGGTCCCGGTAAGTCACGCTGTCGCTAGGGTGGTTTACTTTCCACGCATCGACGAACTCATCCGACAGCGTGCGTGAGACAGACCGGTTGCCCCGGGGACTTGAGTCGATGTGCAAAATATGTGCCATGAAATCTCCTAATAGAATGTCATGTTCGTGCGGACGCCCATTCGCCCTGGCATCCCGTCCCAGGGCAGGAACTTCCTCTTCCTACATAAGGGATTTCGGTTATTCTTGTAAAGTAGGTACTTTTGAGTAACCACCTGTGACAGGAGTTGGCATTCCGAAGATGTGCCCGATGGACACTCTACTCCGTTTACTCATGGGGCCGTGGACGACCCACATCCTGTACGTCTTGAGGACTGGTGGTCCGACCCGTTTCGGTGTCCTCAAGCGTCATATCCCCGGCATTTCGTCCCGGATGCTGACCGAGCGCTTACGCATGCTGGAGAAGGCGCGGGTCGTTCACCGCCACTACGAGCCGACTGTTCCGCCTCAGGTAACTTACAGCTTGACCACGCGGGGAGAGGACTTGGGGCAGGTACTCGACGGGCTGCACCCGATTGCCGAGCGCTGGATGCGGGAGGACGCGCACGCCGAGGTACCAGTCAGTACCGGGTATGCTCACGCGAGCGAGCAGTAGTCTAGAGCGAGATCTAAGCCCATGTCCGTCACCGTCACCGATACCCCCCAGTTTTGCTACGAGCCGCCCGCTTCTGCCCGCCTTGCCCGTCGGGTGCTCATCAAGCCCAACCTCGGGTATCCGACCGGTCCACCAGTGACCGTGGGCATGCCGGTCCTCAAGGAAGTAATAGCCGGTGTCCGTCGGGTCAATCCGAGTGCTGAGATCTTGATTGTCGAGGGTGTCTGCCACAGCCTGAGTGCCGCTGAAATCGTTCGACGTCTGGGGTTGGAGAGACTGTTGGGTGACGGGGTACAGTTTCTGGATGCGGATACACTTCCCTGTCGGCCCTATCCCAATCGGGCCGCTGCTCCTCACCGCTTTGCCGAGATGTGGGCACCCGTGTTGCTCGATGAGGTAGACTGCCGCATCAGTGTCGGGGCGCTCAAAAAAACCGTCCTCAAGGATGCAGTGCTGATGAGTTGCGCCATCAAGAACCTTTACGGCCTGTTTCCGCGAGCGCGCTACAAGGCCCGTAGCCCCCACGCGCGTGGGCAGTTGCACCGCCCCGATGTGCACCAGATTATTTGCGACGTCTACACCACGGTCGGCGTGCTCTTTGACGGGGCAGTGGTAGACGGTAGTGAGAAATTTATTTCAAAAGACTGGCAACCGGACATCGGCCGGGGTGAACCCCTCGGTAAGGTGATCTGGGGGGACAATCTGCTGGCGGTGGACCGCGAAGCCTGCTGCCTCGCGGGTGAAGGGATGCCCGTCTACCTCGACCTGCTGGTGGGCGCTAAGATGTCTGCTTAGGCTGGAGTGTGCAAAGTAGTACGTTCACAGGTACGGAAATGCTCCTCAAAGTTTCAACTCCCCGTAAATAGTAGGATGGCCGGGGGCGGCGCTCAGGTGGAAGCCGACCCGCTCGGCCACCCGCTGCATCGGCAGGTTGCTCTGCAAGATCTCGCAAAGGATACGCTCGATGTTTTCGTCGCGGGCAACCGCGATGAGGTGCCGCAGGAGTTCCGTGCCCAGTCCTTTGCCCTGGTAGTGGTCGCTGATCATGAGTGAAAACTCTGCATCGCTGGTGCCGTGAACCTTGCTGAGCCGGGCGACGGCGATTATCTCGGTCTGTTGCGTTGCGGGGTCGTGTACCTTGGCCACCAGGGCCATCTCCCGGTCGTAGTCGATAAAACACAGCTGAGCGAGGCGTTCGTGGGCCACCCGGCGGCTGAGTTTCAAGAACTGGAAGTAGCGCTGGTAGACGCTCTGCTCGGACAGGCTCGCGTGAAAGCGTACCGCGAGCGGCTCGTCCTCGGGGCGAATGGGTTCGATGCGCACAGGCGTGCCGTCGGCGAAGGCCCAGTCGCTCCGGTACTGGAGCGGATAGGGCCGGATAGCGGGAAGGGGCAATTCGCTGTCGTCGAGGGCCGTGTCATGTAGGACTACTCGGGCATCGAGAGCGACGAGCGCTCCGCTGCCACCGCCGGGGCGGGCAAGCAGCGGGTTGATGTCGAGTTCACGGATACGCGGCTGCTCGGTGACCATCTGGCTAAAGCGCACCAGCAATTGCAGTAGCGCCTCGATGTCTATCGGGGGACGACCGCGTACCCCCAGAAGTGCCTGCCAGATGCGTGTCTGCTCGGCCATGCGCCGCGCGAGCGTCGTGTTGAGCGGCGGGAGGGCGAGGGCACTGTCCTTGAAGACTTCCACCAGCTGGCCGCCCGTACCGAACAGTAGTACCGGTCCGAACTGAGCATCGACGCTACTTCCCAGGATGAGTTCGTACCCGTCGAGCGGCACCATGGGCTGCACCGTCACGCCCAGAAAATGCGGTCGGTCCCCGGCGTGCAGCGCTCCGGTGCGCTCGCGCTCCGAGACAGCAGAGGCAATCCGCTCAAAGGCACTGCGCACAGCATCCGCGTCAGCCAGGTTCAACTGCACCCCATCCACCTCGGTCTTGTGGGTGATCGTCTCCGAGTGCAACTTCACAACTACCGGGTAACCGAGTGCAGACGCAGCCTCGACTGCCGCATCCACGTCCGGGGCAATGTGCGTCGGTACCGTCGGTATGCCGTAGGCCGAGAGCAACGCCTTTGCCTCGTATTCGGTCAGCAGCGTGCGGCCAGCGGCGCGGACTCCCTCAAGGAGCGTTGCGGCGGCGGTGCGGTCGATACCCCCATCGAGTGCAAACACGGGCGTCTCGTAGATGCCGCGCAGGTTGTAGCTGTAGCGCCACATATAGCCAAAGACGGTCGCGGCTGTGTCCGGGTAGGCGTAGGTGGGAATGCGCGAGTGGTTGAGCAGGGCCTCACCCTCGGCCACGTCCCTGCCCCCCATCCAGCTTGCCAGGATGGGTTTATCAGCGATGCGGGCTCCCTCGGCTACCCGCCGCGCCGTCTCGGTCGGGTCGCTCATCGCCTGGGGTGTGAGGATGACCAGCAGACCGTCGCTTTCTTCGTCGCGGGCAGCAACGGCTAGCGCCTGGGCGTAGCGCTCCGGCTCGGCGTCGCCGAGGAGGTCGATGGGGTTCGCGTGGCTCCAGTGTTCAGGCAAAAAACCGTCTAGTTCACCGAGGGTCTGCGCCGACAGTCCGACCAGTTCGCCGCCTGCCGCGATGAGGGCGTCGGTCGCGAGCACACCCGGACCCCCGGCGTTGGTGAGAATGGTCAGGCGCGGCCCACGCGGGCGCGGCTGCTTCGAGAGCACCTCCGCCAGGTTGAACAGATCCGAGATGCTTTCTACCCTGAGCACGCCCGTGCGCCGGAAGGCAGCATCGAGTACCCCGTCGCTGCCGGTGAGCGCCCCGGTATGACTGGTTGCCGCCCGAGCCGCCGCCTCGGTTCGCCCTGCCTTGATGACGATGATGGGCTTGGTGTAGGCCACCTCGCGGGCGGCCGAGAGAAACGAACGCGCGTCGCCGATCGATTCCATGTAGATGATGATGCTCTCGGTGCGCGGGTCGTCACCGAGGTAGTGAATCCAGTCGCCCCAACCGACATCGGCCATCGCCCCGGTCGAGACAAAGGCACTGAAGCCTACCTGCTCGCGCAGGCTCCAGTCGAGAATCGACGTACACAGGGCACCGCTCTGGCTCAAAAATGCGACGCTACCCGGCCTGGCCATCGCCCCGGCAAAAGTGGCATTGAAGCCAGTGTGCGGGTTCATTACCCCCAGACAGTTAGGACCGACGACACGCATCTTCCCGGCCCGGGCTTCTTCCACGAGGCGGGCTTCAAGCCGGGAGCCCTCGGTGCCTGCCTCCCGGAATCCGGCCGAGACCACGATTGCCCCGCGCACGCCCGCTGCTGCACATTCGGCAATGACTCCCGGTACCGTCTCGGCCGGGGTGGCAATTATCGCCAGTTCGACTGCTTCGGGCAGATCGGCGATGCGGGGGTAGGCCTTGACACCGAGCACAGCCGGGCGTTTGGGGTTAACTGGAAAGACCGTGCCTCCGAAGGGAGTGGCAAGCAGGTTGGCCATCAGCGTGCGGCCGACGCTGCCTGCCCGTTCACTTGCGCCGATTACCGCGACCGTTCGGGGCACAAACAGAGCATCAAGCGGCTGGTGTCCGGTTCGAAGAATATCCTGAGTCGGATCGAGCATGGGTTGTCCCTCCTCGCAATCGCCCCCATGCTACCCGCTTCTGTCCAGTGGGCATATTCGACCTTCGCGCACTGTTAGCGGTTATTCTGG
>JACMIX010000397.1 GCA_014380935.1 Gloeobacterales cyanobacterium ES-bin-141
CAGCATCGTCGGGGGTTGAGGTGTCACCGCTCCTGGTTGTACTCAGCACGGTTCCCGATGCCGAGACGGGTCTTGCCATCGCCCGAAACCTGGTTGAAGAGCGTCTTGTAGCCTGTGCCCAGCTCCTACCTGCCATGACCTCGGTGTACATCTGGCAGGAAACCGTGCAGCAGGAGACCGAGCACCTGCTCATCCTCAAAGTGCCCTCGGCAGGGTACACACAACTCGAAGCCGCGCTCAGGCAACTGCACCCCTACGAAGTGCCCGAAATTATCGCCATAGAAGCGTCCCGAGTAGTGGATAGCTACCTCGTCTGGGCAACAGGAGCCGCGAGCAGCACTACGCCCAACGCCTAAAACTTCGAGGTGAGACCCACTCGGAAGTTGGTGCCCGGGGCCGGACCACCGTAAGAGCGCTCGAAGTAGGTGCCCAGCAGATTGTCAATGTAGGCATTGAGTACGACCTGCTGCAATATCGGTACACGCAGCGACAGATCCACGGTCGTGTAGCCCGGCAGGTTATCGCCCGTGTTGAGTTTGGCGACGTGCGAGGCGATAAAGGCACCCGTCACGGGGTCGAAGGCATCGGAAGGGCCGACGTGGTAGGTGTCCACCGAACGCCCCCCAACGAAATTTGCAAACAGGGCGGCGCGAAAACCGGTCGGCTCCTCGTAGGAAAAACCGGCCCGTCCCATGTGAAAGGGTACGAGAGCGTACTGGGTCTGGTTGATTTCCGAACGCAATCCCTGAATGACGCGTGCGTCCGTGTAGGTCTCGGTCAGGAAGAACTCCCAATTGGGGCTGAGTCGCCAGTTGAACCCCAACTCGATACCCGTGTTGTAAACGGAAGGGTAATTGACTCGCACCCGGTCGCCGCTAGCAAGCCCCAGGGCCAGGAATTCGGGGTAATCGGGCTGGCGGGGGTCCACCAGGTTGAGCGAAGACAGATTGGTGATTGAGGAGATAAAGGTCGAAAAGCGCAGGCTCGTCCCGGCCGAGGGCAGCCAGTCAAAGCCCGCGTCAAAAAACGAGCCCCGCTCGGGCAGCAGATTGGGGTTGCCTTTATGGACGGTCCGGCCGAAGAGATCGTGGAAGTTGGGAGCTTTGAAGCCCTGGTTGAAGTTAGTGCGCAGGCCGAACTGCGGTGTCATCTGCCACCGGATACCGATGTTCGGATCGAAGGAAGTGCCGTAGCGGTCTGTGAAAGTCTGCCGGGCTCCGGCGCTCAGTGTGACATTGCTTGCCAGTTTAAAGTCGCTGAGTACGAACAGAGCCGGTCGGTCGATGCTGGTGTCGTAATCGATCTGGTCGGTGTTAGCAATCCCCGAGCGGCCAATCTCCTTGAGATAGTCAAGCCCGTAGGTAAGGTTCCAGCCGGGACTGACCTGCCAGGCGTGGCTCGCACGCAACCCCAATAGATAAATCTCAGTGACAAATTGATCGCCGACCGAATCAATCTCATTGTTGAGCGCCCGGTCGAACGAAATCCGCGTTTGGAGTTTGGAGTCGTTGCCCTGGCCGAGTTTACTGTCCCAGGTGAGGGCAAGGCCGTAGGTATCGGTAATGAGACGGGATTGGTGGTCGGCGTTGAGGCCTAGTTGCTCGGCACTCAGGCCGCCGAAGACATTCTGGCGGGTATCGACGATCGAGAAGGGTGACACGCCCTTGACGCTGTTGCGCAGGTAAGTGTTGAAGGTAAGCGTGTTGCGCTCGTCGAGTGCGTACCCGAGATCCAGGTTGTAGGAGCGGGCGTTGATATCGCCGTTCGGCCGGATGCCGCTCAGAGTCCCGACTGGTCGCTCCACCTGGTAGTAGAAATTGTTGAGCGTGTTGAAGTTCTCCGCCACCAGGTTGTAGGTAAAGGCACCGGTCTTGCCCTGATAATAGGCACCGTATTTGCTGTAGCCGTAACTGCCGAACTCCGCCGACACAGAACCCTCGAGGGGTTTAGTTGGCTTACGGGTGATGACGTTGATGACCCCACCCAGGGCCGTGCTCCCGTAGAGGGTTGTCCCGCCGCTCGGCATGACCTCGACGCGCTCGACATTGTTGACCGGAATCTCGCCCGGATCGTAGTGCTCCTGGTTCAAATTGGTGATCGGGCGGCCATCGATCAAAATGGCCGTACTGGTCGTGGGTACACCGCGCACAAAGTAACCGTTGTGAACGTCGGAGCCCGCACCGAAAATATTCGAGGTCACTCCCGGTGTGTTGCGGATAGCGTCCCCGAGTGTGCGTGCCCCTTTTTGCTCGATTTCTTCCTGGTCGATGATGTAAACCGGGGTGGTTGTCTCGCTCTGCCGCTTCCCGGTTGCGCTGCCGGTGACGGTCACCTCATCGAGTTGCTGGGCGTTCTCCTCGGCAGCGGGCCTCGTCTGCTCACCCCCGGCTGCCTGAGCCAGTGTCCGCCAGTTGGCCGGTGCCAGGTCCTCAGCGCGGGTAGAGGCCATTTCAGGAGGGAGCAACTCGCCTCCCCACGCAGCACTGGCAAGCGATAGCGAGAGAGCGCAACACAAAAAAGGCCCAAATTGATGGAGCCCAGACATAAGCTGTAACCTCACAGAGCTTCCGGAAAGCACCAGACTGGCAACTATCCGGCCAAAGAGTATTGTTGCGAAATGTGTTCGAGTGGATTAATAGTATCACGCCCCGTCAGAAACTTTCATATTTATTTCACAAAGCTCCGATGGACGTATCCCCCTGCGGGGGATGGGGATTTTACTCGGCTTAAACATCTGCGAATCTCAATAGGTAAACTTCTGTGACACCCACCCATGCATCTCTGGCTCCGTCTCCTGCTCAGTGGAACGCTTGCCCTGACTGGACTCTCTTCACAGGTACATGCAGAACAGGTAGCCGTTCTCACCAAGCAAGATTTGCAGCGCCAGGAAGCTGACCTCCAATCGGTGGCCCAGGGACTTAACCAGACAGAACCACTCGCGAGTCCTCCCCAATCGGTAGACGCCCCGCCCCCTACTCCCGCGGCCTCTCCTGTGCAGCCTACCGGATACGGTGGCGGCTACACCCTCGATGAGGTGACGGTGACGGGCAGCCGCCGCTCGGTGAAACTCAATGAGACGCCCAGCACCGTTTACATAGTCTCAAGTGAGGAGATAGAAGCCAAGGGTGCCAACAGCGTCGGTGAAGCGATCCTGGGTGTGCCCGGTGTGCAGACGAACGTCTTCGGCACTGGGGCTGACGTACACAACAACTTTTTCATCCGTGGCCTGCCCAACCTCGGTCTGGGAGTCCTCATCGACGGGCGTCTGATTACCAATTTGAACCAGGAGCACTTCGACCTGTCGGACATCCCGGTCTACAACGTCGAGCGCATCGAAGTGCTCACCGGCAGTGGTGCCACCCTATATGGCTCGAACGCCGTGGGTGGGGTGATCAACGTCATCACCAGACAGCCCAAGGGTCCCCTCGAAGGGAACCTCAAAGCCGAGTTCGGCGGCTACGGCTACAGCAACTACGTCGCGCGTTACGGCGGTAAAGTTGACCGGGTCGGCTACAACTTCGGCTACCGCAAGTTCGACACCTCGGACAACTACTACTACGAGGTGCAGCGGCCTGGCAGGCTCTTTACCGGCATCCGGCCCAACGCCTACGTGCAGGCCAGGTTCTACGACCTCAACTTGAGCTATGACTTCGATGACCGCAACCGGTTGCGCCTCGACAGCTACCTGCGCGGCAACATAAAAGGGGTCGCCCCCTTCTCGATCCTCGACTCGACCAAGCCCTTTTTGAACGAGGCAAATGAGCCGCAGTTCGAGATCACCCGCCTCACCACCCAGTCACACGGGGTCGCCCTGACCTTCGACAGCGATCTCGGCCAGGGCCGCGACTCTCAGCTACAGTTTCTCGCCGCCATTGACCGCAACCTGGTTCAGGAGTTCTCGGGTGTCGAGCTTGAGGATCTGGGTACTTTCACCGACGTCTCGGCCTTAAATTTCCAGCTCCGCCACAACTGGCAGTTCAACCCGACCAACAACATCACCTACGGCTTCGACTACATCCGCGAGTTCGGACGCTCGGGTGAAAATAGCGGCGAACTGTTGAGCTTCGAGACGGGTGCAAGCCGCCCGGCAGTTTTTGCCCTTTACACCTGGAAGCCGATTAACCAACTCATCATCACAGCCGGGGTACGCGGAACCTTCCCCGACAGCATCAACGGGCGGGGCATCACCCGCGTCATCGACAGTTCGGTCGATCCCTCGGTCGGCATCCGCTACCAACTCACCCCGGCCTTCGCCCTGCGCGGCAACTACCAGCGCATCTACCGCGCTTCCAACTTCAATGACCTGTTCGGGCGGACCACGCACATCGGCAATCCCTTCCTGGAGCCCGAGACGGGCAACGCTTTCGACGTTGGTCTTGACTGGCAGACAGGCAATAACAGCCTGCTGCGCCTCACCTACTTCAGCTCGGATGTCAACAACCTCACTGATTATTTGCTGGTGCGCGACCTCGAAAACGACGATCCGCGCAGCAACGCCACGCGCTTCCGGGTGAACTACCCACGTGTCAACTCCTCAGGACTCGAGGCCGCCTTCAACTGGCGCATCTCACCCGAGTTCAGCGTCTTTGCCACTGAGACCCTGACGGACGCACGGCTGGTAGACGCTCCCAACGCAAATCTGGTGGACGGGCAACTCGCCCAACTGACAAGTATTACCGATGGCGCTATCCTGACCGTGGACAGGGCCGAACGCGACCGTCTTGTCCAGTCCCAGTACCCGCTGGTGCCCTTCAGCACTTCACGGCTGGGTCTCACTTACGAGAAGCCAGGCGGGTTACGGGCAAGTCTGTTCGGCAACATCTCGGGCGGCAGGTCAGTAGATGTCAACCACGTTGGCCCTTTCGACACCACCAACCCGGCCCGCTTGCCGCCCGGTTCGCTGCTCACGGGCTACACGACGGTGGATCTGTCACTGAGCGTACCCCTCGGTGCGGGGATAGCCCTGAACGGCTACATCTTCAACTTGCTGAACACTTATTACGAAAAGTCCTACGGCAACCCGGCCCCGGGTATTAACTTTCGCGTCGGTTTGACCAGCACGTTTTAGAAGAATGTTAAGTACTATTCTAGAAGGGTTTCAGCACGATGCCGTTTTCTGGAGCAATGTTATTGGCTACAGCCTTGCCGGTAATGAGAGAGTTAGCTAGGACCTTCGACCCGAGACTGTAGCGGTCCTGCCCAAAGCGCACAAAAGCGTAGTCCAAATCTTTACCGCCAGCCGTGGGCTTGATCAAATCCCGCCAGCCGTTTGTCTTCTGCTCAGTGACGACAATGGGCTGGCGAGTGTTGGGGAGGTTGCCGATGAGCTTGTAATCTTGCCCCGCAGATTGAAAAATGAGCAGGGGACAACCGCTCGGGCTACAGAAGAAGGGACCGACCAGGTACACCAGAGCATCAGGTCGGCTGTCGTCGTTCAAATCCACCTTGCTGTAGTAATACCGGTTAAGAGCGTCGCCAGCACCGGTGGTGTAGCCGCGAAAAGACTTTAAGATGGCGATTTCCAGTACGACGTCGGGTACCCGTTCTGAGCGGACGTACTGGATTTGCTTGAACTGGATGCCGCGAACAGGGCGCAGCGAGTCCGCCTGAACGGTCGTTGCAGTCACTACCAATCCAAATATGACCGCAGCTGGGCGGAAACCAAATAGTTGTGTCTGCAATTTCGATGCCAAGGACTTCAATGGAGAGGACAATTCTTGCCTCTTGTGAACGCAGGATTAATCTATCACTTGGACAACGGCTTTTCCAATCAGTCGTTCGCTCTCGACTGCTGTGCTGGGGACAAGGCATAGAGCAATGTCTTCTGCCGCACTCCTTTGCCAGGTTCCAGTCATCTAGCGGCCCTGCCTGTTAGCACTTACATGTAGAGAGTGCTAATTTAAGGAGTGGAACGCGCAATTTTAAACCAAGGAGAAACTGCTGT
The DNA here is from genome assembly GCA_014380935.1 of Gloeobacterales cyanobacterium ES-bin-141. Taxonomy (GTDB): domain Bacteria; phylum Cyanobacteriota; class Cyanobacteriia; order Gloeobacterales; family Gloeobacteraceae; genus JACMIX01. Next base: position 5,945 of record JACMIX010000397.1, read on the forward strand.
GGCAACAATTACCGTGGCTGCATCCTCCCTTAAGCCCCTGGGCGACCGTGTACTCGTCAAGGTTCTGGCTCAAGAAGAGAAGACTGCCGGTGGCATTTTCCTGCCTGACACGGCCAAGGAAAAGCCCCAGATCGGGGAGATCACTGCCGTGGGCGAAGGCCGCCTGACCGACAAGGGCGAGCGTCTGGCCCTCGAAGTCAAGGTTGGTGACCGGGTGCTATACGCAAAATACGCCGGGACCGAGATCAAAATCGGCACCGACGACTACATCTTGCTGGCTGAGAAAGACGTTCTTGCCATTACCGAATAAGCACGCGTCCATTTCACCACTTGGGACTATCGGGAGAAGGATTTATGTCAAAACAAATTGTATTCGATGAAGAGGCGCGCCGGGCGCTCGAGCGGGGCGTTAACGCCCTTGCCGATGCGGTACGGGTAACCCTCGGCCCCAAGGGCCGTAATGTTGTGCTCGAAAAGAAGTTCGGAGCACCCCAGATCGTCAACGACGGCGTAACGATTGCCAAAGAGATTGAACTGGAGGACCCGCTCGAGAACACGGGTGCTCAACTGATCCGGGAAGTAGCCTCCAAGACCAACGACGTGGCGGGCGACGGTACCACCACCGCGACGGTCCTGGCCCAGGCCATGATTCGTGAAGGCCTCAAGAACGTGGCCGCCGGGGCCAACCCGATGAGCCTCAAGCGCGGTATCGAGAAGACCGTTGCCAAGCTCGTCGATGAGATCGCCCGCCTCGCCAAGCCCGTCGAGGACCGCAAGACCATCAATGAGGTCGCCACGATCTCCGCCGGTAACGACGAGGAAATCGGCCAGATGATCGCTGAGGCGATGGACAAGGTCGGCAAAGAAGGCGTCATTACCGTCGAGGAGTCCAAGTCGCTCGTAACCGAGCTTGACGTGGTCGAGGGGATGCAGTTCGACAAGGGCTATGTCTCTCCCTACTTCGTGACCGATGCCGAACGGATGATCGTGGACATGGAAGAGCCCTTCTTGTTGATTACCGACAAGAAGATCTCGATTATTCAAGACCTCATTCCGGTACTCGAGAAAGTTGCCCGTGCCGGTCGTCCTCTGCTCATCATTGCTGAAGATCTCGAAGGGGAGGCGCTCGCCACCCTGGTCGTCAACAAACTCCGCGGCGTGCTCAACTGCGCGGCAGTCAAGGCACCCGGCTTCGGTGATCGCCGCAAGGCCATGCTGCAGGACATCGCTGTCCTGACCGCCGGAGACGTCATCTCAGAAGAAGTCGGTCTCAAACTTGAGAATGCCGGTATCGATATGCTCGGCAAGGCGCGCAAGGTGACAATCACCAAGGACAAGACCACGATCGTGGCCGGCACGGACAACAAAGCCGCTGTCGAGAAGCGCATCGCTCAGATTCGCATCCAGCTCGAGGAGACCGAGTCCGACTTCGACCGCGAGAAGCTCCAGGAGCGGCTTGCCAAGTTGTCTGGTGGCGTGGCGGTCATCAAGGTCGGAGCCGCGACCGAGACCGAGCTCAAAGACCGCAAACTGCGCATCGAGGACGCCCTCAACGCGACCAAGGCCGCCGTCGAGGAGGGCATCGTACCCGGGGGTGGGTCAACCCTGTTGCACCTGGGCAAAAAGCTGGCCGAGATCCGCGCTAGCTTACCGGATGATGAGAAGACCGGGGCCGACCTGGTTGGCAAGGCACTCGAAGCTCCTGTCCGGCAGATCGCAACCAATGCCGGCCTCGAAGGTTCGGTTATCGCTCAGAAGTTGCGCGAACAAGACGTCAGCATCGGCTTTGACGCCATGAAGGGCGAGTTCGTCAACATGCTCGAAGCCGGGATCGTAGACCCCGCCAAGGTAGTCCGCTCGGCGCTGCAAAATGCTGCTTCCATCTCTGGGATGCTGCTGACGACAGAAGTCCTGATCGTCGAGAAGCTCGAGAAGAAGAAAGGCGGCGGCGGCGGTGCCCCTGATATGGGCGGCATGGGCGGCATGGGTGGTATGGGTGGTATGGGCGGCATGATGTAGCGCCTGCTACCACTTCTTGATGAGGCCCGGTTTCTGGTATGGAAACCGGGCTTCTTCGTAATCTGGTCCGGGGCATGATGGATAGATGTGGACTGCGGGGGCGGTGCGATGGAAGTAGGGTTAGAGGTCAAAGACTTGCGAGCAGGTTATGGCCTCATCGAAGTACTGCACGGCATCAACTTGCGGGTCCAACCCGGCGAACTGGTCACGGTCATCGGTCCAAACGGTGCCGGTAAATCGACGCTCCTGCGCACCATCTCCGGCCTGATTCGTCCCAAGAGCGGCGAAATCCGACTTGATGCAGAGCGCCTTGACCGGCTTGAACCGGACGTGATTGTGCGCCGCGGTCTTATTCACGTTCCGGAGGGGCGGCGCATCTTCTCGCGCCTGACAGTCCTCGAAAACCTGGAGATGGGAGCTTACACCCGCAAGGAATCGATCGCGTCTGAGCTAGAGGACATCTACAAACTGTTTCCCATCCTCAAAGAACGCAACTCCCAGCGGGCCGGGACCCTCTCGGGTGGCGAACAGCAGATGCTTGCTATCGGTAGGGCAATGCTCGCGCAACCCAAACTGCTCGTCCTCGATGAGCCGAGCATGGGCCTCGCACCTTTGATTGTGCGGAGCATCTTTGACATCATTGCCCGTATTCGTGCCCGGGGAGTCATGGTCCTGCTCGTCGAGCAAAACGCCCTGCAGGCCCTGGGCCTCGCCGACCGGGGCTACGTCCTTGAGAACGGACGCATCGTGCTCGAAGGACCAGCCCAGGAACTACTCGATTCGGGCGAAGTGCGCCGCAGCTACCTGGGCGAATCGCTGCAGACATAGGGCGCGAGACTCAGTCCCCCGAGGCGTTCAACCAGAATTCAAGCTACAACTCAGGGCGATAAGTGGCCACGGCTGCCTGGGCGCGGTCAGCCTGTCCGGCGGTGAACTCAATCATGCAGAAGTCGTCCACGTAGTCCATGAAATTGATAATCGGGTCGTCACCTTTGCGCGCCGGGCAGGTGTCCCGCCCGACCGGGCAACCGAAAGCCGAGGTTCGCTCAGCAGGTGTGTCGGATACCTGGTCATTGGTCACCGAGCATCCACCCTGGAAAGTGTGATAGAGGCCTAGCCAGTGGCCCACTTCGTGTGTGCCCGTATCACCCTCGTTGTAGGGAGCGGCACTGCCACCGGGCAAGGATGAATACAACACCACTACCCCATCATTGGTCGGAGCGGAAGCCAGATTCCAGGGGAAAGTCGCCCATCCGAGCAGACCACCCGAGGGATTGGCTGTGTAGAAGTTGAGCGTGGTAGTGGGCGACTTGACCAGGGCCGTCTTGGCCTCCCGCTCAGCCGTCGAACCCGGGGTCATCCCGAACCAGAAAGCATTGTCGGTTCGGTCGACAGAAGAGATGAAGAATGAGAATCCCGTGCCTACATTGGCATCGTTGAGAACCTGAAGTTGAGTTTGCAGGGTCTCATCTGAGATGCTGCCGGCACTACCATTGGTGATGATGTGAAATGCTACCGGAATGGTCTTAACTACTGTCTGGGTGGTGTTCCGAGTCCTCAGCCATTGCTCAACGCTCTGCTGTATCCGCGCCACCTCGCTGGGGCCTGGGTCCCGCACACCACAACGGGCACCGCTATCGACAAAAGCCTTCTGCGTGCCAAAGTCTACACCGCCGATGGAGAAGCGACTTTGCTCCTGAGCCTGTGCTGGGACGACTGCTAAAAGCACAAGGGCGACAGCAAATAAAGAACTTTTCATAGATGCTCATACTGTTTAGAAGCATAGAAAGCATACACGGCAAGCAGCCTTGCAGCAAGACTCAGTTCTGCTTGGCCGCCTGGACCTGCCGGATGACTTCTTCAAATTCCTCGAGTGGCAACGCTCCGCGCAGCACCACACCGTTGAGTACAAAAGTAGGCGTACCTTCGAACCCCAGGGACCTGGCCTGTTTTTCGTCCGCCTCGATCCGGGCCTTGGCCTCGGGACCCTGGCGGTCCTGGTTGAACCGGGGCAGATCCAGCTTTAGTTCCCCGGCAATGCGCTCGTAGCTCTCCGGGGTGATGTTGCCCTGCAGGGCAAATAGACGGTCATGGTACTCGAAGAACTTGCCCTGCTGTCCGGCTGCCCAGGCGGCGTACGCGGCGGGACGGGATTCTTTGTTGTTGGGCAGGGGGAAGTGGAAGTAGGCGAGGCGCATCTGACCCTTGTATTTTTCGAGCAGGGCCTTTGTCGCGGGTTGTGCCCGCACGCAGAAAGGACACAAAAAGTCAGAAAATTCGACCAGCGTGAGCGAGGCATCGACGGGACCCCGGGTTGGAGCGTCTTTGATGTCTACTGTGACGGGCTGGGTCAGGTACTTCTGCCACGCGGCGCGGCGCTGGGACCGGGCGTTCTCCGCCTGGTAGTTTCGGACCGCCTCGACAATGATCTGGGGGTTACGCCGGATAATTTCGATGACCTGTTTTTCGAGGTCTGCAGGTGGTAGCGGTGTCGGTGCGGGGGGAGTCTGGGCCAACACAGGTCCTCCCACCAGGACGCCGAGCAGCAAAGGTACAAGCAAACGTTCACCAAACATAACTACCCATCCATCGAGTTCCCGACTCAGTGTGCCGGAATTGCTCCTCCTCCGCAAGGCCAGCCACTTTTGCACCCCGATAGCCATTCGTGCCAGAATGTCTGGATGTGTCCTTGATTAGGTGTGCAAGATGTCCCGCAAATGCATGTTGACTGGCAAGAGAGCAAACAACGCCTACAGCATCTCCTTCTCCCACCGGCGCAACAAGCGGCTTCAGATGGTCAATCTCCAGTGGAAGCGGATTTGGGATGAACAGCAGGGCTGCTTCGTGCGGCTGAAAGTGTCGGCCAAGGCGATTAAGACCCTGGAGCACAAGAGCTTGCAAGCGTTTGCCAAAGAAGCCGGCCTCGACCTGCGCAAATTTGTCGTTAGCTAGACCTTGAGTAACTTCCAGTGGTGCAGCCCTTCTTCAATTCCGGCTGCACAGTGGGCCTGGGCCTGATACACCCGGTGCCCATGGTTATTTTCTAGCCATTGGCGCAACTCGGGTTGGGCGTTACCGACCGCGATACCAAGACTGGAGATTTCAAAGAGGCTCTGGTCGTTGCCCGAATCACCGCAGACAGCCGTTCTCTCCGGGGAAATTCCCCAACGCTGCTGTAAGAATTGAACCGCTTTGCCCTTGACACCGCCCAGGGGCAGAATGTCCAGGTCTTTGTCCATCGAATAGACTACACGGACTTGCAGCCCGGCTGCCTTCAAGTCACTCTCTAGTTGAGGCAACAGACCAAGCGCATTCTCCGGACCGACCAGGTAACTCCGCTTGAAAGGACCCTGCTCAGCCGGGTCCTGGGGTTTGAGGGCTGAGAAGCACTCAGCTATGCGCTCGACCTTCAGCACATCCCAACCAGGTTGCAGAGTCTGCCACCAGAGAGCGTCAGGTTCAGGACCATCTGCCGGGAAGTAGATTTCAGTCCCGACACTGGTCACGAGAGCCGTGGGGATGAGGAGACCCGCTTCGGCCATGAGCCTCGTGGCTGAGATGTACGACCGGCCTGTGACGTAAGCGATACGCACATCCGACCGGTCTATCAGCGCGTTGAGTTGACGAAGTGCTAGCCGATGTTCGGCTGCGGGACCGACCAGGGTGTTGTCTAGGTCGGTCGCAATCATAAGCTCAGCCATTGCCCCACCCCAACGCGAGAAGACGCTTCAGACACGAGAGACGAGCACCAGGCGCATCTTCGGGAGACGCTCAGGCCACGCTGGACCGCTGCGAGTTGGACTCAACAGCCAATCGCTTGTAGAGATTGCCCAACTGGCGGCTGACCCCGGCCCAGGTGAAGTGGTTGTGGATGCGGCGAATACTGGCCTCACCCAATTTGTCCCGTAAAGCCGGGTTTGTCAGGATGCGGTCAAAGGCTTCGGCGAACTGCATCTCATCGCGGGGGGGAACGAGCAGGCCCGTCTCCTCGTGCACGATGCTGTAGCACAGCCCGCCGACTTTGCTTGCCACTACCGGTGTGCCGCAGGCCATTGCCTCGACTGCAACCAGACCGAACGGTTCATAGTGACTGGGCACCACGGTAGCGTCAGCGGCAGAGTAGTAGGTTGCCAGATCCTCCTGATCGAGGCGTCCGGGGAAAACTGTCCGCTCGGCAAGCCCGAGGGACTCGACAATCTGACCGATACGCTCGCGCTCGAGGCCGTCGCCGCGGTCCTTCGTAAAGCCTCCGCCGATAACCAGGCGGACGGGATAGGACAGTCTCGCAGCCGCCCGCACCAGAGTCTCGATGCCTTTGCGCCGGTCAAAGCGCCCGACGTAGAAGAGGATCTTCTCATCCTCGCCCCAGCCCAGTTGCTTGCGTGCAGCCGAACGGTCCACCGGCTGGAAATTCTCGATATCGACTCCACAAGGGATAACGTCGATTCGTCCTGCTCTAGAGACATACTGCCGCATGTGCGCCTCTTCCTGAGGGCTGGTCGCCACGACCCGCTCAGCAGTCTCGAGAATGGCCTTTTCGATTTTGAGTCGGGTTTTAGCCACGGATGGGATCTCGGTAACGTTGAGATATTTGACCGCACCGAGTGAGTGGTAGGTGTGAATTTGGGGAATATGCAGAACCTCACGCAACATGAGACCTACCTGCCCGGACAACCAGTAGTTCGTGTGTACCGCCTCGTAGCTCAATCGTTGCTTTTTGACGAACTGCAACAGGCTCGTCACAAAAGCAGGCAGGTATTGATAAAGGTGATCCCGACTGGTGTACTCAAGGGGTCCCGCAGCCAGTCGCACCACGCGACAACCCGGTGCAATTTGCACGATTTCCGGCTGGTCCGGACTGATCCGGCGAGTGAACATGTCTACTTGGTGTCCAAGTGCTGCCAGGTGACGTCCGACCTCACGGACATAGACGTTCTGCCCGCCCGCCTGCTCGGCCCCGATTGTGGCCGCCGGATCACCGTGTACAGAAATAAGTGCTACTCGTCGTTGAGCTTGCATAACTTTCGATTCCCCTGATGTCTGTAAAATGCCAGTGATTGATTAATGGAACTTAAACTTTCTTCCTCTCAGTTACATGTTTCCTTATCAGAGGAATAATGGTCTTCTATCTTGAGGTGCATTTTTCATAGACAGAACTCATATTTTCGTTTGCAAAGGGTAGAACGATATGCGTACAGATCCGATATGCTTACGAGAATGTTCAGCCAATCGATGCGTGTACTGTTACTGGGGAGCTTATTCGGGTTGGGTTTCGTAGTGCCCGCACCGGCTTTGACTTTGCAGATGAAGGTCGGCGACTCAGCCGTCGAGGTCGAGGACAATGGCAAACTGGACCGCAAAGCCACAGCAGGTACGATTCATTACCGGGGAAAGCTCGGCGACGTTGAGATTGATCTAACCGCAAGTGAGGAGCAACTTCCCCAACGCCGGTATGCTCTGACACTCAGTGGATTACCCGATGAGCAAGGCGCTCCTAATCCTGTGTTGACTAACCTCGGGAAAGCCACGACTGTAAAAGTCGAACTGCGTAGCTCGACCTTCGAAGCCCTCGGTCCGCGCTTGCGCGGTGAGTTGCGCTATCAGGGCCAGTGGACCGATGTGGAGGATGCCAGACTCGATTTGCAGGTGCCGCTCAACCGGCTAGTGGCAGTCATCGCCGGCAATCCAGCTTTGAGTGTTGAGATGGAGCCCCTGAACTCAGAAGGCGAGGAAAACAGTTTTGAGCGGACCGCCCAGAAACAGATCGAAGGCACTGCAACTCAGGTAGACGCGGTACTCGAAGTTGGTCTCGGGACGGGCGATGCCCTTAACCTCGATGAAGCCAGGCTTTCACTCAGCGCCCTAGAAGGTGACTTTCCATTCTTACCGGTGCTCGCGGGTATACTCAGCGCCACAGTAGTGGTAGGACTATTCCTGGTGTTGCGCCCCCGACGGCGCTAGTACAACTAGACAAGGAGGGAAAGTGCCTGCCCGGATTCTGGATGGCAAGTTGATTGCAGAACGCTTGCAGGCTGAGCTTGCAACCGGAGTGCGCGCGGCGCGTGGGCACGGACACCGGGCACCGGGTCTGGCTGTTTTATGGGTGGGAGACAACCCGGCGAGCGAACTTTACGTGCGCAACAAAGACCGGGCCGGACGCAACGTGGGCATTGACACCAGTTTGAGCCGGCATCTGAGTGGGCAGGTGTCCCAGAATGAGCTCCTGGGCATCATCGACGGGCTCAACGCGGACGCGGATGTAGACGGCATCCTGGTTCAGCTGCCCCTGCCTGCACACCTGGACAGCTCAATCATTCTCAACCGCGTCGATCCGGACAAGGACTGCGACGGTCTGCACCCAATCAATCTCGGCAGACTCGTACGTGGTGAGCCGGGGTTGCGCTCGTGTACACCAGCCGGGGTGATGGTGCTGCTTGATGAAGCGGGCATCGACCTGACCGGCAAGACGGCTATCGTGATTGGACGTAGCACGCTGGTGGGCAAGCCAGTCGCCCTGATGCTCCAGGAAAAGAACGCTACGGTGATCATGGCGCACTCGAAGACAGAAGATTTGGGGGCGCTCACTCGCATCGCGGACGTCGTGGTAGCCGCCGCGGGCAGGCCCGAGCTTGTCACAGGCCGCATGATCAAGCCCGGAAGTGCCGTTATCGACGTGGGCATTAACCGGATCATCGACTACGAGGGCAGGCAGCGCACAGTCGGGGATGTTGATTTCGAGTCCGTGCGCGAAGTCGCGGGTGTCCTCACACCGGTCCCGCGTGGGGTCGGACCAATGACCGTAACGATGCTTCTGCATAACACCGTGCAAAGTTACCGGCAGCGCCTGGGATTGAAAGATTTTGAGACCTGGTAGGCGCGCTCTAGGGTTTGCTGCCGGTTGTCGTACCGGCCTCTGACTTTGGCTCGGGGATACTGTCGAGGACGGCCTTGATCTGGGGCGTGCTGAGCACAGTGGACGTGTCTCCAAGCAGCTTGTTGCCCCACAACTGCTCTTTGAGATAGGTGAGGTTTGCGTACTGGCGGTCGAGCTTTAGAGCTTCCTCGCTCAGAGAGAGTCCTTTTTGCTGGTCTCCCTGGACGTACACGGCTACTCCGAGGGCGAGTTTGGGCTCGGCAGTATCCGTTTTATCACCGGCCTCGATCGCTTTCTGCCACTGGCGCTTGGCTTCGTCGATTTGGCCCTGCTCGTAGCGCAATAGACCGATGTTGTTGATTGCCTGCCAGAACTCCGAATCGAGCTCGACAGCCGTCTGAAAGGACTTCAGTGCGTCCTCGGCGCGACCCATCTGGATGTAGGTGTTGCCCAGGTTGAAATACTCGCCCTTGGCCTTGGGATCGAGTTTGAGTCCCTGTTCGAGGACATCGGCAGCGGCAGGAAAGCTTTTGGAGCTGTTGTAGGCCAGACCCAGGTTGAAGTACACACGCGGATTATCCGGGGCGAGTTCTACCGCCCGCTTGAGCGAACCCAGGGCGGGCTCGGTCTTGTTTGCTTGCAAGTAGATGCCGCCCAGGACTGTGTGGGTCTGGAAGTTGTCTCCGGATAACTGCACCGCCAACTCTGCCAGGGACTCCGCCTCCTCAAGCTGGCCGATTTGGGCCAGACGAATCGCCTGCTGAGCCAGTTGAAGGCCGCGCTGGCGCAATTCCTCCGACTTGAGTGTGGGTACTGTCACCAGGGGTACCTGCGCCCGGACGGTGTTGATACCCGCGAGGAAGACAAGGGTGCTGCTCAAGCACACACTCAGCAGCAGACGGAGTTTGGACATGGGTGACCTGAAACACAGTGTTTCTAGTCTAGCGGTCCGGGCATTTGTGGCAAAATAACTCCAGGATGCAAGCCGGAGAACAACACAGCATATGGAAGATCAAGAGTTATTTCGAGGACGAGTAGAAAAGATCCGTGCCCAGCGGGGCGACCTGGTCGAGTTGCTCGAAAGGCCCGACCTCGGTACGATGCGTCAGGACGTCTCCCAGGCGCTCGAAGAGATTGACGAGCTACTGACCGAGTTCGAGCGCACTTTCCCCGACGCCTAGGTTATGTTCGCGGACCGCCGTGTGCTAGTCGGAGTCACCGGAAGTATTGCCGCCTACAAGGTTTGCGAAGTGGTCTCGGCCCTGGTCAAAGCAGGGGCCGAGGTACGTGTCGTGCTCACCGGGGCGGCAGAGCGCTTTGTCAGTCCCCTGACCTTTGCAACCCTTGCCCGTGGCCGTGCCTATACCGATGCCGATTTCTGGCAGGCCGAGCACGGTCTGCCTTTGCACATCAGCCTGGGCCAGTGGGCGGAGGTACTCGTCATTGCTCCCCTGACCGCCCATACACTGGCAAAGCTCGTCCACGGCCTGGCCGACGACTTGCTGGGCAATATCGTGCTTGCCTCCACGGCCCCGGTATTGCTCGCACCGGCGATGAACACGCAGATGTGGGAGCAGACTACAGTTGAGCACAACTGGCGACAGATATGTGCGCTGGAGCGCTACCACACCAGCGGTCCCGGCACGGGGTTGCTGGCGTGCGACACCACGGGCAGCGGACGTATGAGTGAGCCTGCCACCCTCACAGACCACATCGGCTCCTTGCTGTGGACGAGAGGCAAACGCGACCTCAGGGGCCGGACGGTCCTGGTCTCAGCAGGCGGCACACGCGAATTTCTCGATCCGGTCCGCTTTATGGGCAACCCGAGCACGGGACGGATGGGCATTGACCTTGCCGCTGCCTGCGTACACCGGGGAGCTATCGTACACCTGGTGCATGGTCCCATGGGGCTTTCCGTGCCCGAAGGGGTGGTTGCTCACCCGGTTGTGACTGCTTCCCAGATGCACGCCTGTTTGCTCGAACACTTCGAGGCGGCATCGCTCGTGCTCATGGCCGCGGCCGTGGCCGATGTGCGTCCGACTTTTCAGTACTCCGACAAAATTCCCAAACAGGCGCTCAAGGATGCACTCGACCTCGATGCGGTACCGGATATTGTCGCGGACCTTGCCGCTCGCCGCAGACCGGATCAGGTCCTGGTCGGCTTTGCCGCCCAGACGGGTGAGGATTTCGTGGCCCTTGCCCGTCAAAAGTTGCTTGCCAAGGGTCTAGATGCCATCGTGGCCAACCGTGTGGACCTGAGCGGCCAGGGATTTGGCGGTGAGACCAATCAGGCTATTCTGCTAAACAGAAAGGGCCAAACCCAGACGGTTCCACTGGTTTCCAAACTGGAACTGTCCCATCGTATCCTTGACTTTCTAGAGGAGTCTTCATGAGTCGCACAAAATGGTTCAATGTCATGACCGGTGAGCTGGAGTTTCAAATGATCGACCGCATGGACTCCTGGCAGTCAGCCGTAGAAGACGGAGTCGTTACCGATGTGGAACTTGAAGTTCAGACCCAGCGGATCGCGGAAGTGCTCCGGACCATCGATGCCCAGGTGAGTGACGAGCTGCACGAGCTGATTACAGACGTGTTACGGGAGGTTTCTGTCTTGCACGCCATGCAGGTTTTCTATGCCTCCAAAGGAACGCTTTAACAGGACCCCGCGAGCCTCCGATGCCCTTTAAGGAATCCAACGCAGCGATGCGGGCGGCCCGATTGATACCCCAGGACCTGTACAACCAAATTCTTGCCAACTTGCCCATTGCCTGTGTGGATGTCGCCATCGTGGCACGGGGTGCGGTACTACTCGTGCGGCGCAACGACCCGCCTGCCAGGGGTGCGTGGTGGGTGCCGGGCGGGCGGGTTCTCAAAGGCGAGATGATGAAGGACACGGCCCACAGGAAAGCCCGCGAAGAAGTGGGCATTGAGTGCCACGTCGGTCCGATTATTCACACCGCAGAAACGATCTTTGCCGATGGTCCCAGGGACATACCCATTCACAGTATTAATAGTTGCTTTTTCCTCTACCCGGTCAGCCCTGATTTCTCCATTTCACTCGACCGCCACCATCAGGACTTCCGCTGGGTCAATACAGTCCCCAGGGATCTGCACCCCTACGTCACCAGGTGCCTTGTAGGTGCTGGACTGGAGTGATAGCCATCCAGGCACCCGCTGGGTAAAGACGGCATCCTGTACAAAAGTGTCAGTGAGAGGCACAAAAATGACACCATCTCAAGCACCAACCCGGACCAATCCTGAGCCCCAGAGGTTTACAGCGATTCTTTATTGGGAGGAAGACGTGTACGTCGCCGAGTGCCCGGAGGTTGGGACAGCCAGTCAGGGTGAGACTGTCGAGGAAGCCCTGGCCAACCTGCGCGAAGCGACAGAACTCTATCTGGAGGAATTCCCACAGGTACGCTTCATCCCACGCCTGCTGACCACATTTGAGGTTAATGGAATACCCGTCCCACAAATAGAGGGTGTTCCCGGCAGGCCGTAGTCTGCTCTGGTACCGTGTTCGAAAAGTATGGGGAGCTGGCTTGTGTTTGTTGCTGTTGCAAACCAGAAGGGTGGGGTGGGAAAGACAA
>JACMIX010000398.1 GCA_014380935.1 Gloeobacterales cyanobacterium ES-bin-141
CCAGCCTATCGGACTGCCCTCTCTTATCCCTAACTCACGTTAAATAGCATCTACCAATCCGAACACGTCACCCAGAATGGCATCTTTGCCTACCCCCAAACCTTAAAGGGCACGCGCAGCGTGCCCCTACACATTGAGGACACGATAATGCACCCGGAACCGCGTCATCGCACATCCCCGTAGGGGCACGCGCAGCGTGCCCTTCCACATTGAAGACAAGCCAGTTCTTCAGAATCGCGCCATCACCTATTCCCGTAGGGGCACGCTGCGCGTGCCCTCACACATTGAAGGCAGGCCAGTGCTCTAGAACCACGTCATCGCATATTTTCGTAGGGGCACGCTGCTGCGTGCCCTCACGCATTGAGGACAAACCATTGCTCTAGATCCGCCAAATCTGCAAAGTCTAAAAGCTCCTCGCCCAGAGTTTCTAGCTGAGTCAGTGAGAGCTGCTCGATCCGCTGTTGCGTCTCGCTGGAGAGCGCGCCAAGCCGACGAGCTAAGAGCCGAAGAATCATAGACAATGCCTCAGCCCGTTGACCTTCGAGCCGACCTTCGAGCCGACCCTGCACCAGCCCACGCTCAATGCCCAGCTCGATCCCCTCTTCCATCCAACTAGTGATAATTTGCATCACTTGCTCCTGCTCTTCTACTGGCTTTATCCTACTCAACTGCTCTGCAAACTGGCTCTGCTCCTGCGCGTTAAGCCGCAGGTAGGTATCGATGAATCCAGAAATTAACTTCATCCGTGTTGGGTCGAGCTGGAGCGTCAGCAGAAGCCGTAAGCATTCAAGCTTTACCCTGGGACGGTCTTCAGGCTCAATGCGCATCTTGCTCATCAATGCACTGGCGACCGGATTGGAGCGGTTCAAAAAATCTCGCCAGTTCAAGCGATTGAGCTGAATGACTTGAAAATGAAAATCGCATACCGCGAAGCCCGGAAACTCCAGCCTGAACGAACTGGGCTCCGCTCTCAGTGGCTCATTGAACGAAAACATAACAATCGGATACACGGGCAAATCATGCTTCTCGAAGAGCCGGATGAAGTAGCGGAACATCCGGCGCGCAAATTGGGGTTGTGTGCCCGCTTGATTCTCGACATGAATCAGAAAGAAGGTTTCTTCTCCCAGACCATGTGGTAAGGGCGCATCCTTAAAGCGAGCCTTGACCACGATATCTAACAGCTTCTTTTCACCCAGGGGAATATCTGTAAAGAACTCTTGCTCCAGGAAGACGAGCGAATCTGGCTCCAGATAGGTCAGGACCTCCGGAAAGAAAAGGTCGAGGAAGTCCAGAAAGAACGTAGACAGGAGTTGCTTAAAAAGTTGGTCATGGTCGATACTCATGGTCTTGATTATAAAGAGGTCAGGCTCCCAGGTCAGGCTCAGGCTAAGAACCTGACGATTCCTACTGCCGCAGGATGGCTATCTCTGGGTAATTTTGAAAAGCCAATCCGAACACGCCACCCAGAACGGCATCATTGCCTACCCCCAAATCTTGGTAAGGGCACGCAGCAGCGTGCCCCTACACATTGAGGACACGATAAGGCACCCGGAACCACGTCATCGCATATCCCCGTAGGGGCACGCTGCGCGTGCCCTTCCACATTGAAGGCAAGCCAGTTCTCCAGAATCGCGTCACCGCACATCCCGGTAGGGGCACGCTGCTGCGTGCCCTCACACATTGAGGGCACGCCAGTTCTCCAGAACCGCGCCATCCACATATCCCCGTAGGGGCACGCTGCGCGTGCCCTTCTACATTGAAGGCCAGCCAGCGCTCTAGAGCTTAGTCATGGTCGATACTCATGGGCTCGATTATAAAGGGGTCAGGCTCCCAGGTCAGGCTCAGTCTGAGAGCTTGACAATCCCCACTACTACTGGCTGGACCATCTCTGAATGATTTTGGATGCTGGGAGGCAAGGATGAATAGCATCGGCCAAACTGAACGCGCAACCCAGAACCGTGTCATTGCTCTGTTCCGGGATGAGTTGGGCTACCGCTACCTGGGTGACTGGGGCTACCGCAACAACAGCAACATCGAGGAAGGGCTGCTCACGCCTTACCTGACCAAATGCGGCTACAGCCAAGCACAGATCGTCAAAGCTCTCTACGAGCTACGTACCGAGGCCAGCAACGCCAACCGCAGCCTGTACGAAAACAACAAGAAGGTCTACAGCCTGCTACGCTACGGTGTGCCGGTGAAAGTAGCAGCAGGCGAGAAAACCGCAACCGTCAAACTGATCGACTGGGAGCAACCAGAGCAGAACGACTTTGCAATCGCAGAAGAGGTGACACTCAAAAACAGGCAGGACCGGCGTCCTGACCTGGTGCTGTATGTGAACGGCATCGCCGTGGGTGTGCTGGAACTAAAAAATAGCCGCACCTCAATCGGTCACGGCATCCGCCAACTGATTTCCAACCAGAGCCCTGAGTTTCACGCCTGGTTTTTCAGCACCGTGCAGTTCGTCTTCGCCGGTAATGATTCCGAGGGCCTGCGCTACGGCACCATCGGCACGGGCGAAAAATACTTCCTCAAGTGGAAAGAAGACGAGGCCGACAACAGCCGCTTCAAGCTGGATAAGTACCTGCTCAAGATGTGCGACAAAGCACGCCTGATCGAGCTGATGCATGACCTGGTGCTGTTCGACGGCGGGATCAAGAAGCTGCCGCGCGTGCATCAGTACTTCGGTCTCAAGGCGGCCCAAAAATACGTGGACGCCTACAGGGGCGGTATCATCTGGCACACCCAGGGCAGTGGCAAGAGCATCTTGATGGTGCTGCTGGCCAAGTGGATTCTGGAGAACAAGCCCTATGCCCGCGTCGTAATCGTCACCGACCGCGATGAACTGGACAAACAGATCGATGGCGTCTTCAAGGATGCCGGTGAAGCGATTAAACGCACCAGCAGTGGGCGCGACCTGATGAGTCAGCTCGGACAGGCAACACCGCGCCTGCTCTGCTCGCTCGTACACAAATTTGGCCGTAAGGGCGTCGATAATTTCGAGGAGTTCATCAGAGAACTCGAAACGCAACCCTCCCCGACCGTGGGCGAAGTGTTCGTCTTCGTGGATGAGTGCCACCGCACCCAGGGCGGCAAGTTGCACCGCGTGATGAAGGCATTGATGCCCAACGCGGTCTTCATCGGTTTCACTGGCACACCGCTACTCAAGAAGGACAAGCAGACCAGTCTCGAAGTGTTTGGCGGCTACATCCACACCTACAAGTTCAGTGAGGCGGTAGAAGATGAGGTCGTGCTCGATCTCATCTACGAGGCGCGAGACATCGATCAGCAACTCGGTTCGACGAACAAGATCGACACCTGGTTCGATGCCAAGACGCGGGGACTGAACGATTGGCAGAAGGATGCCCTGCGCGCACAGTGGGGCACGATGCAGAACGTACTCAGCTCTAAGTCCCGCATGGAGCGCGTAATAAGCGATATCGTCTTCGACTTCGGCGTGAAGCCCCGCCTCTCCAGCCAGCGCGGCAACGCAATCCTGGTGGCGTCGAGCATCTACGATGCCTGCAAGTATTACACGCTCTTTCAAAAGACCGTGTTCAAGAAGCGCTGCGCGGTAATCACCTCCTACAACCCACAGGCGAGCGATATAACCAAGGAAGACACGGGCGCGAACACCGAAACCGACAAGCGCTTCATCTACGACACCTACACAGAGTTGCTGAAGGACATCGACGCTCAACCGGGCACCACGAAAACGGAGACCTACGAAGAGCAGGCGAAGGATCTGTTCAAGCGGGAGCCTGCGACCATGAAGCTCCTGATCGTGGTGGACAAGCTGCTCACCGGATTCGACGCGCCGAGCTGTACCTACCTCTACATCGACAAGAGCATGCAGGACCATGGTCTATTTCAGGCCATCTGTCGCACCAACCGCCTCGACGGCGAGGACAAGGACTTCGGCTACATAGTCGATTACAAAGACCTGTTCAAGAAAGTAGAGAACGCAATCGCGGTTTATACCTCTGAACTGGATCGCAGCACCGGCGGCGCCGACCCGGAGGTCCTGCTTCAGGATCGCCTGGTCAAGGGCCGTGAACGATTGGACGCGGCCCTTGAAGCGGTCGCGCTCCTATGCGAGCCAGTCGAGCCACCCGGAGGCGAGCTGGAGTACATCCACTACTTCTGCGGCAACACCGAAATTCCTGACGATCTAAAGGAACGCGAAACGCGACGTGTAGCACTCTACAAGGCAACCGTGGCCCTGATTCGGGCCTTCGCCAACATCGCGGATGAGCTACTGGCTGCTGGCTACAGCGAAGCCGACATCTACCGCATCAAGAAATCCGTCGATAAGTACCTGAAGTTGCGCGAAATCATTCGTCAGGCAAGTGGGGAAAGCCTCGACCTGAAAGCTTACGAGGCCGACATGCGACACCTTATCGACACTTACATCGAAGCCGATGAGCCCAGGAAGATTTCGCCCTTTGATGACCTGCCTCTGTTGGAATTAATTGCTAAGACCGGCATTACAGAAGCGATTGACCAACAGTTAGAGACACTCAAGGGCAACCAGGATGCAGTCGCCGAGACCATCGAGAACAACGTCCGTAGTCGAATCGTCAAGGAGAACTTAAACGATCCGGCCTACTATGACAAGATGTCAGCTCTACTGAACGAGATCGTCGTTGCCCGCAAGGCAAAAGCAATCGAGTACGAGGAGTACTTGAAGCAGATAGCAGAGTTGGCAAGGAAAGTGACGGTGGGGCAGGCCGATGACACGCCCGCACAATTGAACACCCCAGGGCGTCGAGCCCTGTACAACAACCTGGGCAAAAACGAAGCGCTGGCTCTTGAAATCGACGCAACTGTCAAGTACGTCAGAGCCGATGACTGGCGAGGTAATCAGGCCAGGGAGAATGGCATCAAGTACAAATTGCATGAGGTCTTGCGAGACGCAGCCGAGGTCGAACGAATCTTCCTCATCATCAAGCAGCAGCAGGAATACTGATGTCCACGCAGATCGAGCTGGGCAATATCACTGTGGATGTCGTCAAGAAGAACATCAAGAATATCCATCTCGGCGTTTACCCACCGGCAGGCAGAGTCAGGATCGCCGCACCACTGCGAATGGACCTGGACACCATCCGCATCTTTGCAATTACGAACCTGGTCTGGATCAAGCGCCAGCAACAGAAGTTTCGCCAGCAAGAGCGTGAAACCCCACGTGAGTACCTGGACCGCGAGAGCCACTACGTCTGGGGAAAGCGCTACCTGCTCCAGGTTGTCGAGAAGGATGCACCCCCGACTGTCGAGTTGAAGCACAACAAGATCCTTTTACAGGTTCGCCCCGGTTCAGACGAAGCGAAGCGGCACTCCATTCTCGAAGACTGGTACCGTGCGACCTTGAAGCAAGCCGTCCCCCCGCTGATTGCCAGGTGGGAGCCCTTGATGGGCGTAAAGGTCGAGCGGTTCTTTGCGCAGCGGATGAAGACGAAGTGGGGAGGCTGTAACCCCGATACCAGGAGCATCAGGCTGAACACCGACCTGGCGAAGAAGCCGCCTGAATACCTCGAGTACATCGTCGTCCACGAGATGGCGCACTTGCTAGAACCGAACCATGGCAGTCGCTTCAGGACTCTGATGGATCGGTTCATGCCGAAATGGACGTTTTATCGCACCGAGCTGAACCGGCTACCTGTGAGGCACGAGGATTGGGCTGACTCACAGTGAAGCTCGGAGCCGCTTACTACCCAGCGTTACTGTCTGAGCGTGATAGACCAATCGATGAACTTGCGGGCGTAATGTTCAGCCGACTCAGAGCTTGGTAAGCAGATCCGCGGTCCGTCGAGCTTCTTACCGTTGGGGTCAACGAGAACAGCCAGGAAACCCTCACCCACCTGACGTGTAGTGAGTGTAGTGATGGTCCAACCTCTATATTTCATACAGTTGTACAGATGATGTTTTCTTTTGAAAATGCTGACAATCGACCTGGCTACTTTCGATAATCCGGGTAAGAAATGCAGGTTATGCTGTGTGAATTATTTAAAGCAACAGGTACCAGCCCCTGAAGAACCGGCTAGAAAAAGACAGTAATAATGGTGTTTATTCAAGTATTGATAAAGTTTCAAAAGGCGTCTGTATTCAACTGACCTACCGGTAAAACTTGACATGTTGCTCAACAACATTTACACCCGCTAGATCGAGAGCGGTTCTCGATGCGTACCAGGTTTCAGACACGTCTTCTAACAGCAACATCGAGGCAAACGGACCGGAGCAAAATGCTTTCGCCTTCGGTTTGTCTGCGCCGTCTCAAGCACCAGGGCTCCCGTCCGGTCCTTGAGACGGCGGCGGGGCGGTGGGTAACTCGACTGTGAAGACGCTGCCCTGGCCTTCTCCCCCGCTGTGGGCAGCGACGGTACCGCCATGTAGTTCGACCAGGCTATGCACCAGATACAGACCCAGCCCCAGCCCGCCCTGAGCACGGGTGCGGGAGCCGTCCCCCTGAACAAAGCGCTCGAATACTTTCGGCAAGAACTCCGGTGCAATGCCGATGCCCGAGTCGGACACTGTCAGGCGTGCCCCTGTGGCGGTTGCCTCCAGCCGCACCTCCACCAGCCCACCTTCAGAGGTGAACTTGATGGCGTTGGTGAGCAGGTTCCACACCACCTGCTGCATCCGGGTGGAATCGGCCATGACCGGCAGGGTCGGGGTACAAACTACCTCGATGCGGATCGATTTGGCCTGGGCGCTCGCGTCTACCGCTTCGATGGCGGCACCCACGATTGGTGCCAGGTCGCTCGGGCGCATCGAGACGCGCAGCTTGCCCACGATGATGCGCGAGATGTCAAGCATGTCTTCGATAAGTTGTGCCTGCAGCTTGCCGCAACGCTGGATCACCTCCAGCGCTTGCGCTGTCTGGTCCGGGTTGGACTTACCGCGCAGCAGCAGTTGCGAGAAGCCGATGATCGGGTTGAGGGGGGTGCGCAATTCGTGGCTGAGGGTGGCAAGAAATTCGTCCTTGGCACGGTTGGCCGCCTCGGCGTCCTGCCTTACCGCCTCGCTCTGGATGAGCAACTCGGCGCGTTCTCCTTCCAGGAGTCTTTGAGCGGTGACATCCGAGATCGAAAGCAAGATCCGGCGGGCGGCACCGGCATAGGACGGCATGCGGCGGGCGTTGAGCAGCATAATCTTGCGTCCCAGCGGTCCAAAGTTGCGGTCCACCTCGAAATCCTGCACCCAACCGTCGCTTTTGAGTACCCCTTCGAGCGTCACCCGCAACTGGGGGAGGTTCCACTGCCCGTCGCCCAGCTCGAACAGCAACCGGCTCTCGGTCCGGTCGGGGTGAGTCTTGAAAAGCTCGTAAAACGCCCCGTTCGCCGTGACCGCCCGCAGTTCTGCATCGAGCACGATGAGCGGTTCGCGCACGGTCTCGACGATTGCTTCTGCATAGTCGCGGGCGGCTTTGACCTCATCGGCGGCCCGCTTGCTATGGTCGATGTCCACCAGCACAAGTACCGCACCATCGGTCGCGTTGTCCAGAGTGCGGTAGGGGCGGATGCTCAGTTCGTGCCAGCGTCCGTCCCGGTCCTGCACCTCCTGGGTGTGGATGCGCCGGCTGGAGATGACCTCCAGGACGCGCTCGGGCAGGTCAGGGACGCTCAACTGGTGGTTGATGTCGCCCATGGGCCTACCGATGTCGGTGGGGACAAAATGGAGCAGTGTACCCGCCGGGGGTGTGAAGCGCCGAATCCGCAGATCGCCGCTGAGCATGACGATCGGAATCAGGGTACTCGCCAGCAGGTTCTGCAGGTCGTTGCCGAGCCGGTCTAGTTCCCGGTTGCGCCGCTGCAGTTCGTCGTTGATCGTGTGCAGTTCTTCATTGGTGGCCTGGATTTCTTCTTTGGCGGTTTGCAGTTCTTCATTGGTGCTCTGCAACTCTTCGTTGCTTGAGAGGATCTCTTCGTTGGCGACCCGGAGGTTCTGGTTGATCGCTTCAGATTCCTCGATTGCCGTGCGCAGGTATTCCTCCTTGGCCGTCAACTCCTGCTGCAATTCCAGGAGCCTAAGTTGCTGGGCGCTCTGCCTGGCGGCTGCGGCAGAGCGGGGGCGGGGTGGTTCCGCAGGGGCATCCGCCACATACATATTGGTGAACAGGACTAGAAAGTGAGTCTCACCGGACGCGGGTTTGAAGGGCAAGACGTCGATGCGCACCCGCCGCTCCCGCTTGCCGTCGTGGAGCACAATATCTTGCCTCGACTGGGCCAGCAATTGCTTTTTGGCCTGTTGGAGCGTGACTCGTAACTCCGAGCGCAAGGCGGGATGCACCATCTTGAGCAGGTTGAGACTGGCGCGGCCAGGGGCTGGCTGGAGATAGGGACTGGTCTGGCCCCGGAAGTGCAGTACCTCTGCGTCGGCGTTGACGACTGCGCCGACCGGGGCGTACCGCTCCAGGACGAGCTGGTCGGCCTGTTTTTGCAAATCGAGATCGAGCCCTGCCTCGCCCTCGAAGCGTTGCTTGAGGTTGTGTGGGCCTGCAGCGATGGGCTCGGCAGCAAACTCCAGGGGCAGCTTGGAGGGTACCGCTTTTCGGGAGTACAGCTTAATTTTTAAATCTGCTTGGCTGAACAGGTCCGAAGCCCCCCCCAGGCTCTCGGAAGTGCCCAAAAGCAGAAAGCCGGTCGGCTTGAGACTGTAGTGGAAGGTAGTCAGTACCCGCTTCTGGGCAGGCAGTGAGAAGTAAATCAACAAGTTGCGGCAACTGACCAAATCCATCTGTGAAAAGGGCGGGTCCGCGAGCAGGTCGTGGCGGGCGAAGACGCACAGTTCACGAACCTGCTTGGAGATCTGGTAGGCACCCTCGCTCTGAACAAAGAATCGTCGTAGCCGCTCAGGGGAAAGGCCCTCGACTTGAGAAGTGTGGTACAGACCGGCGCGGCCAGAGGCGATTGCCTCCTCGCTAATATCGGTGCCGAAAATTTGAACACGGGTTTGGGACGGGTGCGCTTCCAGGTATTCGAGTACGCAGATGGCAAGGGAGTAGACCTCCTCGCCCGTGGCACACCCCGGCACCCAGATACGGATAGGCACCTCTCCCCTGTCCTGGCCGATCGCGGGCAGGACGGTACTTTCTACTATCTCGAAGACTTCGGGGTTGCGAAAAAAGCCCGTGACGCTGATGAGCACGTCGCGGTACAGGGCCTGGACTTCCTCCGGGTGAGCTTGGAGGTGATGTACGTACTCCTCGGGGCTTTCGATCTGGTGCAGTGCCATACGCCGCTGCAGCCGCCGCTCAAACGTCGGGCGCTTGTACTGGCCGAAGTCCACCCCGGTGGCGGTGCGCAGCAACGCGATAGCGGCGCGCCTGGCCTCCTCGGTACCGGGCACGGCGGCGGTGGGAGCCTGGGGCGCGAGGTAGGGGTGACGACCGACCAAGGTCAACTGCGCCGCGATCTCGCGAGGCGGCAGGACGAAATCCAGCAGCCCCGTGGCCGCAGCAGTGCGGGGCATGCTTGGGAACTGAGCCGATAGTTCATCCTGTGCGAAGACCAGACCACCCGCTACCTTGATTGCCTTGAGCCCCAATGCACCGTCCCCGTCCAAACCCGAGAGCACCACGCCGATTGCCCTGTTGCCCCAGTCTTCGGCAAGCGACTGGCAAAAAGAGTCGATGGGCATAAACTTCCCACCGTTGTTCTGGCGTGGCAAGAGGGTCAGTACACCGTTCGTAATCGCCATCTGGCAGTTAGGCGGAATCACGTAGACATGGTTCGGCTCCACGGCCATGCCATTATGCACCTCGATAACGTCCATACTGGTCGTTCTATTCAAGATCTCAGTCAGCAAGCTCGGTTGGTCGGCTTTCAGGTGCTGGATCAACACGAATGCCATACCAGTGTCGGTGGGCAGCGCACTCAACAACTGCGTGAAAGCTTCGAGCCCCCCTGCCGAGGCCCCGATGGCAACGATGGCAAAAGAACCTGACGAAGAATCGGCACCTTTCTCAGAATCTACTGACATGGTGAGTCTTCCGTCTCGCCCGCAGTTAGGGCCGAAGTGCTACTTTCCAGGGCGGGAAAGTTCTGAGATGCTCCCGAATTGACAAGGTACCAAAGACATAGCACGAGTTTGCACGAACGAGGATTCTCACTAAACCATAGCCGGAAAGCACTGCCTTCGCACCCTTACCAGCTTTGCTCCACTTTGAAACATGTAAATTATGCGAAGAGGTAGTGACCGGGGAGCACCCTATCTGCACCTGGCGCACTGAACTCGGACTCCTGATTCAGACCAAGGTCGAGGTACTATTCTGCACCTTTGTCGAGGCTAAATCCATAACATTTGCATCGGGTGTCCCAGAGCGGAACTCCGTAGGATTAAGGCAATTCTTCTCAATCACTACTTCTATGACACCAGCAAAGCGAACACCCTTGCTGTGCGGGCTTGAATTTGAGCGACCCGACTTGCCGATCACGTTACTCAGCCGCTTACTTCGAGTT
Organism: Gloeobacterales cyanobacterium ES-bin-141; assembly: GCA_014380935.1. GTDB lineage: Bacteria > Cyanobacteriota > Cyanobacteriia > Gloeobacterales > Gloeobacteraceae > JACMIX01. Next base: position 10,455 of record JACMIX010000398.1, read on the forward strand.
GTCCCTCTGCTGAACCAGGAACTGACCGACTGCATCGGGCCGTGTTTACACGCGCTCAGGTGACTCCATGGGTATACGCAAAGATCGACTTATCGCGCATCACAGTAAAATACTGCTGCCGGCCCCGTTGCTGCGGAAGTGCTTAGGGGTGGGATCTGTTCTACTCCTGGGACTGCTGCCGGGACCCGATCTGGTGCCGGTTCTGGCGGCCCCACTCCTGGGTATTGAGCAAGACCCTCAAAACAACACCCTATGTATCCGAACCCAGCAGCCAGTAGCCTACAGAGTCGAAGAAAACAACGCCAACACTGCTGCTATCACGCCTTGCCGTGGAGCGCTACGAGGCTTCCCTCCGGCAGCAGCAAGCTTCCCTCTATCCGACTGCCTCGCTCACTTTGAGTTATACCTACAG
>JACMIX010000399.1 GCA_014380935.1 Gloeobacterales cyanobacterium ES-bin-141
CGTATCCGAGACCGATGATACACTGCTTGACAAGTACTTCAAGGGTGAAGGTCTGACTGAACAAGAGATCAAGAGTGCCCTGCGCAAAGCAACAATTGCCAATCGAATTGTGCCTGTCCTTTGTGGGTCGGCATTCAAAAACAAGGGCGTGCAGTCGCTCCTTGACTCAGTGATTGACTACCTACCCGCTCCTATTGACGTGGCAGCTGTTAAGGGTCTATTACCGAATGGCACTGAGGTTGAACGGCGCGCGGACGATAATGAGCCCCTCGCGGCCCTTGCTTTCAAAATCATGGCAGACCCTTATGGTCGCCTTACTTTTGTGCGGGTATACTCAGGCATTCTCCAAAAAGGCAGTTACGCCCTCAACGCATCCAAGGACAAGAAAGAGCGCATTTCCCGTTTGATCGTGCTCAAGGCTGATGACCGTATTGAGGTAGATGAGTTGCGGGCCGGAGACTTGGGCGCGGTCGTGGGTCTCAAGGACACCTTCACCGGCGATACGCTGTGCAAGGAAGATTCAGTAGTCATCCTGGAGTCGCTGTTTATTCCTGATCCGGTGATCTCGGTGGCGATTTATCCCAAGACCAAGGCCGATCTTGACAAGCTCTCTAAGGCACTGCAGTCCCTTTCTGAGGAAGACCCAACTTTCCGAGTTCATGTTGACCAGGAGACCAACCAGACGATTATCGCCGGCATGGGCGAGTTACACCTGGAGATCCTGGTAGATAGGATGATGCGCGAATTCAAAGTTGAGGCAAACGTCGGTGCCCCGCAAGTTGCTTACCGCGAGACGATCCGCAAGGCTGTCACTAATGTCGAGGGCAAGTTCGTGAGACAGTCCGGCGGCAAAGGTCAGTACGGGCATGTCGTTATCAATTTAGAGCCGGGTGACGTTGGCTCAGGTTTCGAGTTCATCTCCAAAATTGTCGGTGGCGTGGTGCCAAGAGAATACATCGGTCCTGCCGAACAGGGCATGAAAGAGGCGTGCGAGTCTGGCATCCTGGCTGGCTATCCGCTCATTGATGTCAAGGCAACCATGGTACACGGCTCTTACCACGATGTAGACTCCTCGGAAATGGCCTTCAAGATTGCTGGGTCCATGGCGCTCAAAGAAGCTGTTCACAAAGCGCAACCGGTTCTGCTTGAACCCATGATGAAAGTAGAAGTCGAGGTACCTGAAGACTTCCTGGGTGATGTGATGGGCGACTTAAACTCCCGCCGTGGACAAATTGAAGCGATGGGTAACGAAAACGGTCTAGCCAAGGTGACTGCCAAAGTCCCGCTGGCAGAGATGTTTGGGTACGCCACCGATATTCGCTCCAACACCCAGGGTCGGGGAACCTTCTCAATGGAATTCAGCCATTATGAAGAGGTGCCCCGCAACGTCGCCGAGACGATCATCGCCAAAAACAAAGGGAACGCTTAACAAGAGGAAAGGAAACTCATGGCTCGCGCTAAGTTCGAACGAAATAAACCTCACATAAATGTCGGTACCATTGGTCACGTCGACCACGGCAAAACTACTCTGACCGCTGCTATCACAATGACCCTGGCAGCCCTCGGCCAAGCCAAGGCGCGTAAGTATGCGGATATCGATGCGGCCCCTGAGGAAAAGTCGCGGGGTATCACCATCAACACGGCTCACGTTGAGTACGAGACTCAGAACCGTCACTATGCTCATGTGGATTGTCCTGGACACGCGGACTACGTAAAGAACATGATCACTGGAGCCGCCCAGATGGACGGTGCCATTCTGGTTGTGTCAGCCGCCGATGGTCCCATGCCGCAGACTCGTGAGCACATCTTGCTCGCACGCCAGGTCGGCGTGCCCAACGTCGTCGTTTTTCTAAACAAGAAAGACCAACTTGACGATCCAGAACTGCTCGAACTGGTTGAATTGGAAGTGCGCGAGTTGCTCTCCAAGTACGGTTTCGACGGTGATGAGACCCCGATTGTTGCAGGTTCTGCACTGCTGGCTCTTGAGAAGATGACCTCTGACCCCAAAACGATCCGGGGATCAGATGAGTGGGTAGATTGTATCTACGGGCTAATGGATGCTGTAGATGCTGCTATTCCGACACCTGAGCGAGCTATCGACAAGCCTTTCTTGATGGCCGTTGAAGACGTCTTCTCCATCACTGGTCGTGGCACTGTTGCTACTGGCCGTATCGAACGCGGCAAGGTCAAAGTTGGTGAGACTATCGAGCTGGTCGGTATTCGCGAAACTCGGCAGACTACAGTGACAGGCCTCGAGATGTTCCAGAAGACTCTGGACGAGGGTATGGCCGGTGACAACATTGGCGTATTGCTGCGAGGCATCAAAAAAGAAGACATTGAGCGAGGCATGGTTCTGGCCAAGCCGGGCTCGATCACTCCCCACACCAAGTTTCAGGGGGAAGTGTACATCCTTAGCAAAGAGGAAGGTGGCCGTCACACTCCTTTCTTTGCTGGCTACCGTCCACAGTTTTATGTCCGTACGACCGATGTGACTGGGACCATCGTCACTTTCACCGACGATGAGGGTAAAGATGCTGAGATGGTCATGCCCGGAGACCGTATCAAGATGACAGTCGAACTCATAAACCCGATTGCCATCGAAGAGGGTATGCGTTTTGCTATCCGTGAGGGTGGCCGCACTGTTGGTGCGGGCGTCGTCTCCAAGATCGAAAAGTAAGCTAGACTAACCTGAGACTGGTGTGGCAGTGCCACACCAGTCTCAATTTGTGCTTAAGGGAAAAAAATGGCGCTGACCCAGCAAAAAATTCGCATCCGGTTGCAAGCCTTCGATCACGGTTTGCTTGACCAGTCTTGTACCAAGATCGTTGACACAGCCAATCGCACCAATGCCGCTGCTGTTGGTCCGATTCCGATGCCTACGCGTATCCGGCGCTACTGTGTCCTCCGTTCACCTCACGTTGACAAGGACTCTCGAGAGCACTTCGAGACGCGCACTCATCGCCGCATTATTGATATCTATCAGCCCACGGCTAAGACAATCGATGCTTTGATGAAGCTTGACTTACCTGCGGGCGTAGACATCGAAGTGAAGCTGTAACAGGTTCTTTTGAGTGCTTACAGACCTAGAGCGACTTATCCGAACTGTAGGTTGTACACTTCATCCTCTTTCTCCGTTTCAATTTCTAGGTCTGATAGTGGGTGGGAAATGCACAGAAGTGCATACCTATCCTGCTGCAATTTCAGGCTCAAGCCCATACCCTCGCGTTGATCAACTTTGCCGCTAAGCAGACGCACAGCACAGGTTGTGCAAACTCCTGCTTCACAGGATGAGGGTAAGGCGAGACCCTGAGCGTTGATAGAGGCAAGGACAGTGAGTCCGTGCGTAAGTGTAAAGCGGTATTTTTGACCTCGGTGATGAACTAAACAGGTGAAGTTTGCTGTCAAAGGAATAACCTGCGGTGACTCTCTTATTATCATGGACGCATCGAAGCAGTTTTTGAGTTTGAGTATGACTCTTACAAAAACTATAGTTTCTGCAGGTGGCGTCGTCTATCGCTGTGATGAATCAACTGGTCCCCAAGTTGTTCTGGTCATCCCCGTAGCAGAACCAGAGCGCTGGGCTCTACCAAAAGGGTTACTGGACCTTGGCGAGTCGATTGAGGAAGCTGCTCTGCGAGAAGTCGCCGAAGAAACGGGATTGCAAACAACTATCGAATCAATCCTGGGTGTCAGCGAATATGACTTTATCAGACAGTATCCAGGTGATTCTGAACCGGTTGCTTATCATAAGACAGTTCACTACTTTCTGATGCGTCATGTGGGTGGAGAACTGCTTGCAGCTGCCAATGATGAAATTGCCCATGCAAGCTGGGTACCCATTATGCAGGCCCTGGAACGTATTACCTTTAAGGGGGAGCGCGATGTCCTGCGTATTGTGCGCGATCGCTTGCTCGCGCATTCAGGCTGAGTAGGATTCCTTCCTCAAATGGGCATTCTGAGTTTGATCTCAGCTACATATCTATGCAACCCCGCGTTATTGCACCTGATCCTTCTCAACAAACCCGCCCCGTTGCTCTGGCAGCCAGTGGACTTGCTAAGACTTTCCGGGCAGGGTTTTGGCTCAACAAAGTTGTTACGCCCTTGAGAGACTGCTCCTTACAAGTGTATACGGGCGAGACTTTTGGACTACTCGGGCCAAACGGAGCAGGTAAGACCACTCTCCTAAAAACTCTCCTGGGCATCATCCGTCCGAGTGCCGGAACTGCGACTCTCCTGGGTCACACACTCGGCGAGCAGTCTGTAAAGGCGCGCATCGGCTATTTGCCGGAGAACCCTTATTTTTATGAATACCTGACTGGTCGTGAGATGCTGACCTTTGTCGGTCAGTTGTTTGAATTGGATAGGGGCCTGTTACGCAAGCGCATTCCCGAACTGCTTGATCTGGTTGGGATCTCGGGGACGGCCAGTGACCGTCCTTTGCGCAAGTACTCCAAGGGTATGTTGCAACGGATTGGACTGGCCCAGGCACTCGTCAATGACCCAGAACTGGTCTTTCTCGACGAACCGATGTCTGGTCTTGATCCCACTGGCCGTCATCAGATTCGTGAAATCATCATGCAATTGCGCACACAGGGAAAAACAGTCTTCTTCAACAGTCATATTCTTGCTGATGTAGAGGTCATCTGCGACCGTATCGGGCTACTCGTTCAAGGAGATTTAGTCAGTTGCGGAACTCTTGAAGATCTCCTCGGTACCCGGAAATTCTACCGCGCTGAGTTTGTCGGGGTTGATCCCCGGCAGCTTACACATTTGCTGGATGCGATCGAGCAGCGTGGCGAACGCGTTTCAGGTCGCCTACGTATAGAGCCCCAGCAGTTGCTCGATCAGCTTCCTGCCGGGGCTACTTTGTTGGAGTTAAAGCTTGAGCGCCTGTCCCTGGAGGACTTTTTCCGTGCCAAGGTCCAACAACATCAGGGACGGGTGCTTGACACTTGATGCTTTACCTGACTGCCCAACGCCCCTAGGGGTTTTCCTTGTCACAGCCAGTACCCGACGTGCAGGTGGCGCTGCCTTTATTTTGAGTATCAACGGTTGTTGTAGCTCCCTCACCCTTTTGGTAAGCGGTATCGCCATCAACAGAATAGTCACTGGTGCCGTCCTTGTTGATATCGGCGCTCTTAGAAGTTGAGCGGCTACCTGCACCGGTCTGGGCATCGTAGACTCTGGTCTTGGCACCGCTGAAATTGCCTTTGTCAGTTGAGGCTTCATAGCCACTAGCCCTGGCGGCTCCCTCCCCTTTTTTGTAGCCAGTGGTTCGTCCACCGGTCGCAGTACTACCCTCAGGCCCGGTTACCGTAGCTGCACAGCCTTTGGCCATCGATTGACTGTACTTTCCAGTTGCACCGCAGGCTCCCTTTCCGTACGTACCTTGCTTGGCGGCACCTGCGGCCGCACCGCTCGTGCCCTTGTAGGTTTTGGTCTGAGTTTGAGCCTCGGCTTGGGGCATGTTTAAACTCAACGACAACATCACTGTAAGACCGAGAGCAATAGCAGAACTAGTTTTCATCAGAAAGCTCCTTTGCATGGGTTAATCCTCCGCTTCTTTGACACTCTTAGACTAATGGGCTGAGACGTGCCTCTACTAGGCACTTAAGACCAGGTAAAGTGAATCCTCGGCGTGGACAAACTTGCATCTTCTCCCCTTGACTTCGGCAAGCTGTACTACTTTCTTAAACCGTCATACGCATCTATTGGCATCATAGTTCACACATGTAGGCACTAGACCCACAATCTTCCCTCTAAAGGGTAGTTATTCACAATCGGGATATCATGTTGGGTCTGGTTTTGTGCGCAGTCGTAACGACCCCGGCGATTTTCAAGGCTATGCCTGGAGTGATCCGACTGGGCTAGAATAGCCTGGCCGGTTTTCCTGGGACGCTTGTCATGATTGAACGTTACACGCTGAGTGAGATGGGTTGTCTCTGGAGTGAAGAACAGAAGTACCGCAACTGGCTGAAAGTGGAGTTGGCTGCGTGTAACGCTCTAGCTGAGTTGGGGCAAATTCCCTGCGAGGCGTTGGCAGAAATAAAGGCAAAAGCTGACTTTTCAGTTGAGCGTATTCAGCAGATTGAAAGCGAAGTCCGTCATGATGTTATTGCTTTTTTGACCGCCGTTAATGAAAAAGTGGGTCCGGCAGGACGCTATATTCATCTTGGATTGACCAGTTCTGATGTGCTTGATACGGCACTTGCCCTGCAAATGGTACAGTCCCTGGATCTGTTGCTCATCCGGCTTGCAGAACTTATCGACATCACGCGTAACAAGGCCCGTCTTCACCGTGAAACGATTATGATCGGTCGCACCCACGGTATTCACGCGGAGCCCATTACCTTTGGCTTTAAGCTGGCTGGCTGGCTGGCTGAGTTATCACGTCACGAGGAACGCCTGCAAGTTGTGCGTGGACGGGTAGCGGTAGGCAAACTCTCCGGTGCTGTCGGAACCTATGCCAACCTCGATCCCCGAGTTGAAGAAATAGCCTGCACGCAACTCGGACTGAGACCTGATACCGCTTCCACCCAGGTTATCAGTCGAGATGTGCATGCTGAATTCGTGCAGGCCCTGGCTTTGCTAGCCTCCTCGATAGAGCGCTTTGCAGTCGAGGTCCGTTCTTTACAGCGCACCGACGTGCTCGAAGTAGAGGAGTACTTTGCACCTGGCCAGAAAGGCTCCTCGGCGATGCCCCACAAACGTAACCCGATCACCTCCGAGCAGTTGACTGGCATTGCCCGTTTGGTACGCTCCTATACGCTGGCTGCCCTCGAGAACATGCCTCTCTGGCACGAACGTGATATCTCCCACTCTTCGGTGGAGCGGGTCATCCTGCCTGATAGTGTTATCCTGACCCACTATATGGTTGTTAAATTTGCCGAGTTGCTCGATAAGCTCTCGGTTTATCCAGACAACATGATTCGCAATCTCCAGCGGTACGGTGGCGTCGTCTTCAGTCAGCGTGTGCTGCTTGCGTTGGTGGCCAAGGGGCTCTTGCGTGAACAGGCATACAGTATTGTTCAGCGCAACGCTCATGCTGCCTGGAATCAGTTGCAGGGAGATTTCTACGCCAATCTAAAAGCAGATCCTGAGCTAAGAGCACATCTCTCACAGGAGGAATTAGATATCTGCTTTGACCCGACTCCTCACCTCAAGCACCTCGAAACAGTCTACCGGCGGCTGGACATCTGATCGCAAGCCAACCGTTATGCTAGAGGCGCTACGTAAGTTTAATCATAGATGCTACCTCATTCTGTAATGGTTGGCGACTGCTCCGAGTATGACCTTGAGTTAGATATACTACATGGTCAGTTACCCGAGGATCTGAGCGGGAGTTACTACTGTGTGGGCGGGGTGCCGCACAAGTCGGGAACCCATATCTTTGCTGGGGACGGTATGGTTTTTCGCCTAGACCTCACCGCTCGCCCGCCCCGACTGATTTCCCGTTGGGTTCATCCACACGAGCATGAGCGGACTCACCTTCCCCGCTTTGAGTGGAACATGCTTCAAGTTGAAGCCGTGGGTGCGGTGCGAAACCTGGCTAATACGGCTCTCTACCCATTCGCAGGACAGCTGCTTGTGACCTATGACGGTGGGCGGCCTTACATTCTGGACCCACTTACCCTTCAGACCTTGAGCCCGGTAGGCCGTTTGGAGGAGTGGTTGTCGGTGATTCCACATCCGCTTTTGCCCTCTGTGATCACGAGTGCCCATATTGGTGTCGCTGATGGAAATGCTTATTTTTGTAATTACCTGACTGACGCTCTACCAGTGGGTGGAAGTGAGACGCGTATCCTGCGCTGGGATGGTAGGGCAGACTTGCAGGCCTGGCCCGTTCGGGGGCTCAAAATTCGTTACGGCGTGCATCAGCTAGAACTTACCCGCGACTATATAGTCCTGCTCGACATGCCGACTCCGGCAATCGCCGGGTGGGACAAAATCGTTGATTCTGCTCGTATTCAGCGCATTGCCGATGAAACACACGTTTACTGGATCCGGCGTGCAGATCTTACAGGGGCTAACCAGAAAGACGGAGTCTCCTTCAAAGAACTCCGTTTGCCGCGCGAGAACATCCACTTTGCCGTCGAGTACGACCACCCTCCTGGTGAGCTGCAACTTTATATTCCTCACAACTGCACACTCAATATTTTTGAGAAAATCACCGAACAGGACCATGAGTACTACACAGGTAACCTGGCGGAGCCTGGGATTCGAGGATTTCTGCACAACCCGACCGATCTCAATGTCTTTGGGAAGTATCGCATTGATGCCGAGAATGCCCGGCTGATCGATTCTCAACTCCTGATTGACCAGACTTATGGGTGGGGACTCAACTTATTTACTCCCTACCAGCCTTACAAGGCAGCAGACGGACGACGATATCTCTGGCCTTTCGCCAGCGGCTTCCACTGCAACACTTTTACGAAGCGCTACGCAGAGGCTTACCGGGACTACAACCACCGCACGGTGCCCTTCGAAGCGCTGCCACGCACTGATGTACCGGGTCGTTTATTGAGGCTCCGGCTAGATGATCTAGTCATCGAGGACAGCTTCGAGTTTGCCGTTGACGAGACGATTGCCTCGCACCAGTTTATCGACCAGGGTAAGGGATATATTCTTTGTGTCGTGCAGAGTGACTGCCTGCCCGGGGATCGTTTTGTACTTTTCGACGCAATGCACCTTTCTCGAGGGCCGCTTTGCGAGATGGGTCATGCGTGCTTGAAAATGGCCTATACCATCCACTCAACCTATCTTCCAAGCGTAGAGTCCGTGCCTCTCGACTACCGCATCGACGCGGCGACGGACTATGGGCACAACCTGGCGCGCTTTCCGTCGGAGGTGCTGCGGGCCTTGACCGGTAAGCAGTAAGTTCTTTAGAAAGCCTATACACCGATGTGAGATCTGTTCGAGGTAGTCTGAAGCAGGCGGAGCGCGCCCTGGAGCAATTCTTCCTCCAGGTAGGGCTTAGTGAAGTAGGCCTGGGCACCTAGCTCGTAGGCGGTCTGCCGGTGTTTGTCGGCGTTGCGTGAGGTCAGCATGGCTACGGGTATGGAGCAAAGACGGCTGTCTTTTTGTAACTGACTGAGAAATTCAAAGCCGTCCATCCGTGGCATCTCAACGTCACAGAAAATTGCGTCGCACTCAAGACCGTTGCGCAACTTCTCGAGCGCCTCGAGCGCATCGCGGGCCTGCTCAACGCGGTAGCCGACCTTTGAGAAAGTCATCGAGAGCAACTCCCGTACGGTAATCGAGTCATCGATAATCAAGATGACTTGCCGGGTCCGCGAGGCCATGGGCTGAACAGGCTGTCCCCAGGAATTCAAAGCTAGTTGACCGGTTATGAGCGCCATCAGCTCGTGTGTATCGATGATCGGTAAGACCTTTCCGTTACCCAGCACGCTTACACCGGCGATGCCCACGGGCCGCTCAATCGGACCTTGCAGTTGTTTGATCACCAGCTCTTTTTCCTCGCGGAATTCGTCCACCTCAATTGCGAGGAATATGTCGCCGTTGCGCAGTATGACTGTTGAGACGGTCGGCTCCCCGGTTTTCTCGTGTTCGACGGCAGGCCGGTGCAGACGGGAGTAAGGTAGCAACTCGATGAGTGGAACCAGGCGCAGATCCTGGCCCCGCCACTGTATGTAGGGCTGGTTGTCTTGCCGGTGAACCCGGGTGACCGGCAGATCGATCATCTCTTCGATACCGTCCAGGGGAATGCCGAGCAGTGACTGGCGATGCAAACAAATCACCACCTGTGAAATGCTCAATGTCAGAGGCAGACGAATCGTGAAGGTCGTGCCCTGAGTGGGACGTGAATCGACTTGAATGCTGCCGCGTAGACGGGCAAGGTGTTTTTGAACGATATCAAGACCGACACCGCGACCGGCAATCTCGCTGACTTGCTCGGCAGTGCTGAAACCGGGCTTGAAGATGAAAGGATAGAGATCCACATCGGCAATATGAGCTGCCTGCTCTGAGCTGAGGAAACCCTTTTCAACCGCTCTGGCGCGGATTTGAGCTGTATTGAGGCCATGGCCGTCGTCGCAGACGGCAATGACGGTCTGATTGCCCTGGTGCGAAGCACGCACCTCGATACGTCCCTTGGTCGGCTTGCCGAGTTCCCGGCGAACCTGCGGCTCTTCGATGCCGTGCATGAGAGCGTTGGTCGTCAGGTGGGTTAGCGGATCATAGAGTTCTTCAAGAATTGCCTTGTCGATCAGGGTGTTGCGGCCTTCGAGGATCAGATCGGCTTCCTTACCAACCTGAGCCGACAAGTCGCGGACTGCCCTGGGTAAACGGTCCACGATCTCAGCCAGGGGTAGCAGACGGATCTGGTTGAGGCCGCCTTGCAAATGCAGGGAGATCTGCCGCAACTGGCGCAGTGCCTCGTCTGACTCCTCGGTCACAAAGCCTATGTCAGCGGTCACCTCCCGAACCCGGACGATCAGCTCCATGATCTCCTGGCACATTGAATGGAAAGCAGTGTACTGGTCCATCTCCAGTGCATCAAAGGTGTGGCCGGGGCTGCTCGAAGTGTGGTGGTTGCTCGAGGCAACTACTCCGCTCGGCGCACCTCCCCGGTAAATACCCAAGATATTGTGGTCGTAGTACTCGGTGAGACGCTGGTTAACCTGGTCGAGCTGCCGGGCACGTACCTGTAAAATATCGAAGAAGCTGCGCAGGCGACCTTGCTGTGTCTCCAGACTATTGCGGCTGATAATCAATTCCCCGACCTGGTTGTTGAGATTGTCGAGCAGTCGCACATCAACTTTGAGGGTTCGGCGCTGGTTTGGAGATGGAGCCTTGCGGGAGACAGCGTCAGGTAACTCACGCAGCGTGAAGGTCGTGCTGTCGTTGGGTGCCACCAGTTCCCGGTCGGCCGCAACGCGATCAGGTGAGAGTTGAGTGAGTCCTTCAGGGCTCGCGAATAGAAGTGAGAGGATATCAGTGCTTGATGCGGGCGGGTGTTGCTCAGCAACCTCGACTTCCTCCACCTGCACCACTTCCGTAGTGGCATCCGCACCCAGAGCCGTCTCACCCATAAATTCTTCCTCAGGAGCATCGAGCTTGGGTGATGGGATGACTACTGCCTCGAGCGGACCAACCATGCGGACTGCCGTTGCCACGTCCTCGGGTTCATTGAGCAGGTATCTCTCGATTTGGAGCATCAAATGTTCTGCTTCAGCCAGGGCGAGGGCTTCGGTGGCATCGTCAATGTTTCCGCTTGCTTGCAGATGTACAAATAGCCCCTGTAAGATGTCCACGGCCTGTAGCCAGCATCCCTCCAGGGCTTGACTAACCACCACGGGACTATCTTGCAGGAGTTTGAGATTGTCCTCAAACCGGTGAGCGATTGTGCAGATGGATTGTAATCCGAGCATCGCTGCCCCACCTTTGAGCGAGTGGGCAGCCCGGAAGAGTTCTTTGAGCTGCTCGGACAAGTTGTCTTCCGGGGTGTCCCGTCCAGCCGCTGGTGTCGGTTGTGGACGTCTAAGCTCGAGCACCCCCTGTTCGAGGGTGGCAAGATGATCGCGGGCTTCTTCAATGAAGTATCCCAGGATGCGCAGGTGAGCTTCTGGCTGCATGGTCGTTTCCTACTTGGGTAATTGGGGCTTGCCCTCGCTCAAACCTGGAAGCGGTCGGTGGATGCACGCAGGTCGCCTGCAACCCGCACCAGTCCCTGGAGAGCGTCCGAGACTTGCAGCGATTCGATCGAGGTGTTCTGGGCACTGGTTGCAACATTCTCCATGACCTCGGCAACCATACAGGAGGTCTGTTCTTGCTCGCTTGCCGCTTTGGAAATCTCGACAATCAGTGTGTCGATTTGAACCGAGACTTCGATAATCTCGTCCAGGGACTGTCTGGCTTGTTCGGCCAGATTGGTACCGGCGACGACTTGCTGGGTGCCTTTTTCGATCGCCTGCATGACAGCACCCGTCTCCGATTGAATATTCAGCACGATCTGCTCGATTTCTCGGGTCGCCTTGGCGGCGCGGTCGGCCAGTTGTCGGACCTCGTCTGCAACCACGGCAAACCCGCGTCCTGCCTCACCGGCACGAACCGCTTCGATACTGGCGTTGAGAGCCAGCAGATTGGTCCGTGAGGAGAGCTGGTGGATGAAACCGACGATCTTGGAAATTTCCTGGGTGGACTCGGCCAGACGCTTGACTTTTTTGCCTGTCTCAGAAACGGTTTCGCGCAGCCCCAGAATACCCTCCACGGTGCGGTCCACAGCCTGCCCGCCCCGCTCGGCGCTCATGGAGGCCTGGCGGGCTACACTTTCCGTGCGGCGAGCGTTCTGAGCTACCTGCTGGATCGACAGAGTCATCTGTTGGATGGCCGAACGGCTGGTGGAGATCTCCTCCGCCTGACGCAGGGCATCGTTTGAGAGGCCGCGTGCGAAGTTTTCGGAATTGAGGGCTGCCAGGTTGACTTTCTGAACGGCCTGCTTGACCTGCGCGATGATGTCTCGCAAGCTCGAGATAGTCACATTGAAGGCATCAGCTACCGCTCCGGTCAACGACGCATTCACCTCGGCTTTGACAGTCAGGTTGCCCTGGGAAGCTCCCTCGACTTCATCGAGTAGACGAATGATTTCTTCTTGAAGCAATTCCTTGTCCAGTTGCTGACGGTTCATCTCTTCTTGGGCAAAAGCAATCCCACGCTGTAAGTCGATGGCCATCTTGTTGAAGGTTACGGCAAGCTGACCGATCTCATCCCGGGACCCGGGTGTAAAGCGCACCAGCAAGTCGCCCTCGGCTACCAGGTGTGCCGTCTGCTGCAGTTGCTGCAGGGGCTTGATGACGGCGCGGATGAGCGTCCAGTAGATTACGAGGGCACTGACTCCAACCAGACCGGCACCGATGAGACCACCTGTCAAAGCATTGTCCATCAGCAGAGCTCGCCGGGCCGCGTCAAGGCCGCTGGTCTCGACTGTGTAGTAGACGGCGTAGTTGACGGCTGCCACCGTCAAGAGGGTCAGAGCGCCAAGGGCGAGAGCCTGCTTGAAGGCCAGGGAGCGGTCTGCGAGCCATCCTCCCGTGGGTGCCTCGGTCAGGGCGGCTACCGGTGGTTCGGGCAGGGGCGGACTCTCCTCAAGCACGCGGTCCGGCATCGCGTCTGGTGCTGCAACCGCCTCAGTGAGCGGCGGGTATAAGAAATTGGACTCCTCGTGAGATGGTTCGAAGGCGAACATATCAGTCATCATCTGTTCGGGTGGGGCATCCATGCCGCCAGAGGCGGCAGGAACGCTGTTGAACAGAAAACGATCAGCGAAGTCTTCCGATTGGTCAAACAGCTCGTAGTCCGTGAAACCTGACGCAAAATTGGCGTTGCCGTCGGCAGGCTCTGCGAATAGACCGGGATTGTCGAGCTCGATGTGCTGAAGTGCACTCTGAGCGGTCCTGAGAATCTCCGCGTCGGCCGTCAGTCCGAGCACCTCTTCGTACTGCCGGCGGGCGAGGTCCGGACGGCCAATTTGCTGCTGGGCAGAAGCAAGCCACAAACGCAGATTCGGGTCTTCCGGCCGGTTTTCGATCAGGCCTGTGAAGAGGCGGGCCGCCTCTTCGTAGTACTCTTGGGCGAAGGCTTCAACCGCTCGCTGGTACTCCGTTGCAGAAACCATAGTTGTTGTTGCTCCTTATGAGGACTCAGACGGGCTAGAAATGGGCGGACTGGGCGGCCCAGAACTGTGAACGCATGATGGCCGTGGGATCTAAGACGTAGAGTGTGGCCTGCTCAGAGATAGATGTAGACCTGACCTGAGCCTGTACGAAAGGTTGCAGGCGAGGGGACATAGTGGCAGGGAGTTCGGGTTGCATTTGGGCGGGATCAAGCCAGACCATGCCTTTGATCCCATCCACCGGCAGCCCCAACTTTTGTTCACCGTCCTGAATGATGATGACTGTGATCAGCCCCGAGGCA
>JACMIX010000400.1 GCA_014380935.1 Gloeobacterales cyanobacterium ES-bin-141
ACTGCCGAATTGTCTTTGTCTTAAAACATTAGCGAGGAAGAAATGAGCAACATGCCGACTATCGAAGCCGACTTCGAGATGCTGATCATACATCACACAGAGTAATTACCTAACCTCTCATCCGGTTCTCGTCGACGCGTTCGTCGGTTCCGCAGTTTTTGGCGGTACTGGACCCATCGTTCCACTTGTTGAGGTCGCAATTCCTGCTGCTCGGCCCAACTTCAGTACCAGTGGCAGTACCAGCGGTCCTCCCGACTATTACACTCGATACCCTTTCCACTTTTTTTCGCTCAAACAAATTTTATTTGGGCACTCAAACCAAAAGGAGACCCCTTGAAAATCTTCCGAGACAAACGCACTCCACTGGATACTTTTGCGATCAGCCCAACTTTCACCCTGTATGGGAGGAACAGCACCAAGCTTCTGGCACCCATCCATAGTGTGATAGCCCCTGGTGCCAGCCAGGGAGAGTTTTTGTGGGATGGAGTGGATTTAAACACAAAAACTCTGATCAAAAAGACTCCAACAAACTCACTGATTGGCTACGTCAGTAACTACGACTACCCTCCCGCTGGCTTCGAGATGTATCCGTTTGTTGAGATTGATCCTGAACTCTCCAATTCAGACTTCGTCAGTCTTCCACTGGGTACAGCTGCACCTCCGACCGGCCTGGAAGACAACGATGAGGTCAGGCTGGAAAGTAACAGCAGCATCCCGATTGTAGGCGAACTGGTAAGCAAGGAGCCGGCTCTGATCCCGTGGCCTTTTTCGGCGGCCATTAACGTTTGGGCATACAGAGTCTCTTTCAGGACATTACCCACCCAGCAAGACATCGGAGGAAGGGTATTCACAGTCGGAGCTTCTCCACAGTTGCTCGGAATGCTATTCCACCGGCCATCATCAGGTACACATTCGTTAATCTATCCAGCTTCAAAAATTAGCTAGAAACTGAAGGAGTAAATAATATATGTGGCACAAGACAGGAGCCGCCGCGTTGATTATCGGCGTTTGTATCTGTGTTCCAGTTCATGCAGAGCAGCCAGCACTGTCCGATCCCAGGGCAGTCACAGCACTTGTCAAAGACGCAGTATTTGACGTCACCAAGCGAGCAGTCACGGCGAACATATCTATCGATTGGGAGGCAATACCTAAAGACGATTTCCTCACCGCTGCCGAGAGCCGCTTTGAGCGGAGACAGGTCACGGAGTTTGACGATCCTGCAGATCAAATAGAGGCAGTGAGAAGTTTTACCGTTAGCAATAACCGGCTTGGTCCGGAGCATGCCTGGCTCGATGACATTAACGATGAAGAGACGAAGAAATGGTTGATAGATGCGTTTCGCCTGTCTGCCTGTTCAATCACCGTTGCCGAGTCGCGTAAATGCTTTGATAGGCTCACAATCAATACCGAGTTTTCTAGGTATTGGAAGCTCAAAGGTACCCCTTCCTTGAGCCTCAGCGCGTCTACTGGTGAAGAATATGCAGATAGGTACATGTTGGGAAGGAACTTCTATGCGACCATCCGCGACGCGAAGTTGTTGAGTGTAATTTTGGCAAGCAGGGGAGTGGAGTTTTTCTTGAGTCCACCCCCGGAGCTTCAAGTCAACTCGAGCCGCGGTCCCCTTCCCTTACTCCAGACGAACGGGATCAAGTGGGTGATAAAGATATACAGGTTCAGGAGACTCGGTGGGGAGCAGAGTGAAGGCCCTTACACATACAGATTTACCGCGAGGGCGGTGCTCGATCCACTCAAACTCACCATCCCTAATCCCCCATCTGAGCAGAAGGAATCAAAACTCGTCATCACCGTCAATTCCCGCAAAAATCAAGAAGACGCTACCAAAGAGATCTATTTACCGACAACGCTGCTCGTTGGCGAGAGCAACAGTATCAGGTTGACTGCGGCGGCAGGAGAGCTAGCGGCCAAGCTGGAAACGAACCAAGCGGACAGCCAACTTGCAGTCGGCTTGCAGGCCATCTTCGGCGGTGTTTCCATTGGAGAAACCCTAGGGAAAAACCTGATCGGCACCGCTACAAACACGAGCATCGTCGCCGGTGCACTCGTGGGAGGAAGTTCAGTACAACCTCTTGCGGGTGTTAACTTTGCGTTACTGCCTGGGGACGACGTGAGCGGCGGTATGTTGGTCGGCGCCGTTCCCGCATCCCCGACGGCAGTGTACGTTGGGCCAAGCCTTCAGGCTTCTGTTTTTACCCTGTCGGCTGGAGTGAGGATTGCCGACGATGAGAAGACCAACGCTCTGGGAGTAGGAGCTGGCGGGGTCCTATCCGTCGATTTAACCAGCATTTTCACTCCTCCTCAGCCAGTGAGAGTAGTTAATGTCATGGAGGGGGGAGGTTGGGACGCTGTCAGCAGCACCTTTCTCAGGGACGCCACTGGCTTCGTAAGGTATACCGTCTGCGAGGCGGCCTCCGAGTTGGGGGCCGAGGGAAATCGCATTCTGTTTGTGAGGACTAAGGATGAAAAGGGCACCGCGACTACTAAAGAGCAGCAGGCGAAGGTGGTTCTGTCCACCAGCAACGGTACCGGCGACTTGAAGTTTTTGCCCGCTGGCTTCTACAGAACTGTTCTCCCAGTGGGATATCAACTCCAGAACAGTTTGGAGGGTTGCGGCGGCAAATTTGAGACACTGGGGAGCGAAGTTTCCTTCAAGGAAACACGCGGAGCCAATAAATTCAATCTCAAACTCGTGAAAGCGCAAACCCAAACACCCAGTTTCGCGGTGCCATCAAGTTCGGCTCTACCCGGTACCGGTTCCACCGAGCCCCCAGTACCGCCAAACTTAGATCTACCCGGTAGCGATTCCATTGCATTCATTGGCCAGTCATCTGGCATCGCCGGTTCTACAATCACGCTCAAAGACAAGCCTGGCACGGATAGGCGCAGTGCCGTGGCAGTGAAATTTCCTGGGGCATCGGGCACAGGCGAGAGCCCCGGCCTGAAAATAGGGAAAATTGATTCGCTCTTTTCAGTAGACTCGAGCGGCCTGATCACCGCGAGCGTGCCTCCCGAGGCCGTGACAGGCCCCCTCGCGGTTAGATTTGCATCTGGAGAGTGGGCGTTGACCGACACGGATTTCGTTGTACAGAGAGCTCTGGCTGTCAAAACACTTTCTCCCATAAGCGGTGCTCCAGGAACAGCCATTACCATTGTGGGTTCCGGGTTCACACAAGATACCTCCGTAAAGTTTGGCGAGGTGTCTGCGTTCACTGTGCTCAGTGCAAATGGGCAAGAGTTGAAAGTAGCAGTTCCGGCTGGCCTGGACCCAGGTAAAGTTACCCTGACTATCACTGACCCGAGTCAACCAGATTCCTTAAAGAGATTCTTTGACGTCCTACTGCTTCCCTGAGCAAACAGTTGTTCCTCGTCAAGATGGCTGCAGGGTGGCTACAAGTGTACTCAGTGGGCCTCTAGACCTGCCCGCCCTGTCACAGTGCTTGAGTAAAACTGGACTCTCAAGTCCGAACACTACTCGACCGGCTCTATCCGGAACTGTAGGTCCGTCCCTTCCAGGCACCACCCTGTCCCTGCCAGTGGCGGCGCGCCGAATCCACTGTCATCACCGTGTACAGGAGTGCAATTGCAGGCAGGCACAGGGCCAGCAGCGGCGAGACACCGTAGAGCCTGAGTGTGGGTAGATAGGCAAGCGCGATCAAAAGCCAGCCAACCAGACCGGCAATCACCACAGGCAGATCGCCCATCACTGCACCGACGAGGGTGGCCACCGGCGGCACACCGTAGATGAGCAGCATCCCGAAACACGTCCCCAACAACAGAACCGGCGAGTACTCCAGTTGGGTGTAGGCCGTGCGGGTCACCATGTTCCAGATTTCAGCCAGGGACGAGTAAGGTCTGAGGCTACGGGTCGTCTGGCTGAGCCCCAACCAGATGCGGCCCCCCGAGGACTTGACGGCCCCGGCCAGGGCACAATCATCGATCAAGCATCGGTGGATGGCCTCCAGCCCACCTATACCTGTGAGTGTCTCGCGCCGGATCAGTACACAGCCGCCCGCCGCCGCCGCCGTCGGGTTGGCCGGGTCATTCACCCAGCGGAATGGATAGAGCTTCTGAAAGAAAAAGACGAAAGCCGGAATCAGCAGTTGCTCCCAAACGCTACGGCAGCGCAACCGGACCATCAACGAGACCATATCCAGAGCATCTTGCCGAGACTTCGCGACCAGCCGACTCACATTGTGCGCGTCATGACAGATATCGGCGTCCGTGAGCAGCCAGTAGTCGGGTACCGCCCCCGTACTCTGAACATGGCGGATTCCTTGCTCCAGTGCCCATAGTTTGCCGGTCCAGCCCGGAGCCAGGGGTTCCGCCTGAATCACCGTCAAGTGGGCATTGCCCCACCGCAGAGCAAGGTCCTCGGACAGCGTGGCGGTGCCATCCTCGCTGCGGTCATCCACCAGTACAACGCTCAAGGCTCCGGGGTAATCCTGCTCAAACAGCGAGGGCAGGGTTTCGGGCAACACGCTTGCCTCATCACGGGCGGGGATCACAGCACACACGGAAGGCCAGGGTCCCGGCCGGGAATCTTCAGACGGCGGCAGGCTCACATCGGCCCGCCAGAACTGGCCGCGCCAACCCAGCAACCCAACCCAGATCCCCACCGACGCGACCACCAACACCAGCAGCCAATATGAGTCCATGCTTTTCCGCGTATATTCATACCGTGTCAGAATAGCACCCGTGTGGGAGCCGGTTCGAGGCTGATACCACCACCTACCGAGTTGCAGACCAGGCATCTACCGGGGCCTATGTGGACTCAGGCTAAGATTTCGTAGAAATGGTTGTGAGGGGGTAGGCCATGCAGGTCCAGGATGACGTCAGGATGGCGCGGGTAGACGCGGCAATTGCCGCCAGCCAGCAGCATCTGCTTTCGATTCAGGACCCGGCAGGTTACTGGTGGGCAGAACTCGAGTCCAACGTCACGATGACCGCTGAGGTCGTGTTGCTGCACAAGATCTGGGGCACAGACAGCACCCGTCCGCTGGCCAAAGCCGAAACCTACCTGCGTTCCCAGCAACGCGACCACGGGGGCTGGGAGTTGTTTTACGGGGATGGCGGCGACTTGAGCACTTCTGTAGAGGCATACATGGGGCTCAGGCTCCTGGGGGTACCGCAGACTGACCCCGACCTGACCCGTGCCCGCCGCTTCATTTGTGAGCGGGGTGGTATCAGCCGTACCCGGATCTTCACCAAGCTGCACCTGGCTTTGATCGGCTGCTACGACTGGCGAGGCATCCCCTCGATCCCGCCCTGGGTCATGTTTTTGCCCAACTGGTCACCGGTGAATATCTACGAGTTGTCCAGTTGGGCGCGCGGCAGTACCGTACCGTTGCTGATCGTCTTCGACCGTAAGCCGGTCTTTGCGACCAATCCTGCTATTGCACTCGACGAGCTTTATAGCGAGGGGCGTGCAAATGCCCGCTTCGCGTTGCCGCGTAGCGACACGGACTGGTTTGCTAATCTCCTGACCGACCTGGATGCGGGTTTCAAGCTGGCCGAGCAACTGGGAGTCGTGCCCCTGCGCGAGGAGAGCTTGCGTCTGGCCGAGCGCTGGGTGATTGAGCGGCAGGAGCCGACCGGCGATTGGGGCGGTATTATTCCGGCCATGCTCAACTCCCTGCTTGCCCTGCGCTGTCTTGACTATGATGCCCACGACCCGGTCATCGAGCGGGGGATGGCGGCCGTGGACCGCTTTGCCATCGAGACGACCGACACCTACCGGGTGCAGCCCTGCGTCTCGCCTGTATGGGACACGGCCCTCGTCGTGCGCGCCCTGAGAGATTCAGGTCTCGCGGCGGACCATCCTGCCCTCACGCAGGCCGGCGAGTGGTTGCTGAGCAAGCAAATCCTCGACTACGGCGATTGGTCGGTCAAGAATCCCCAGGGACCACCGGGTGGCTGGGCTTTCGAGTTTGAGAACCGCTTCTACCCCGACGTAGACGACACAGCCGTAGTCGTCATGGCTCTCGATGCCGTCCTGCTTGCCGACGAGCAGACAAAACAGCGGGCGATCGAGCGTTCCGTACGCTGGATTGCCTCGATGCAGTGCCGCGAGGGAGGCTGGGCTGCCTTTGACATCGATAACAACGCCGAGTGGCTCAACCGCATCCCCTACGCCGATCTCAAAGCCATGATCGATCCCAATACCGCCGATGTGACCGCCCGCGTGCTGGAGATGTACGGACGGTGTCGGTTACCACTGGACTCTCAGAGCCGCGAACGTGCCCTCACTTACCTGGACCGCGAGCAAGAGCAAGAAGGATGCTGGTTCGGGCGATGGGGTGTCAACTACCTCTACGGCACGAGCGGTGTTCTAGCAGGACTCTCCGTCCTGGGGCTCGACTATCGGCCCGAGGCAGCCCGCCGTGCAGCCGTCTGGCTTGCCGGGCATCAAAATACGGACGGCGGCTGGGGAGAAACTTGCCGAAGCTACAGCGATCCCAGCCTCAAAGGTCAGGGACCGAGCACGGCTTCCCAAACTGCCTGGGCATTGATTGGCCTGATGGCAACACCGGGACTGCGGGACCATCTTGTCGGTGCCATCGTGCGCGGGGTAGCTTACCTGGTTCATACCCAGCGACCAGACGGTACCTGGGACGAGCCGGAGTTCACCGGTACAGGCTTCCCAGGACATTTCTATCTCAAATACCATCTCTACCAGCAGCACTTTCCACTGACAGCCCTCGGTCGTTACCGGACCGAGTTCAGTGCATAGTACCTGCTTTGTGTCAGATGACCGTTGATAACTTTCAATAGCCGAGGTACCTGAGCATGACAAAAAATGATCGCCATCACATAAACAATACATCTGGCAATCTCACGCCCGACTTTGACAAATCCCTGTTTTCCCCAGGAAAATAAGACGAATTCAGGTTATTGGAGTCCTAATTGCCTGTCTCGCTCAAAGCACCGTGCTCAGAAACATCGAGGCTCTTGAAACCTTGTATACTCGTCTTTGCCTGTCATCGTCCTGTCATCTACTTAACGAGATATGAAAAGCATGTTCTCAAGCAATAGCTTGAGGGCTCTACGGGGTGAGTTTTTTGAAATTGACAGCAGACAACCTGTTTTGGTGCGGGTTGCTGCGTGAGTTAAGGAGTGAACGTTTATGGTACAGATGGTACTTGAGTCTCCGAGCCGTCAGAGGCAAGCCGAGCATTTCTGCCAATCGATTTTGCCGGATGTTTCCCGAACCTTTGCCCTGAGCATTCGCTTCCTGCCCGGCCATTTAGGTCGGGCCGTGTTGACTGCTTATTTGATTTGTCGAATTGCAGACACACTTGAAGACGACCCCGGCAGCTCAGCCGAGCGTAAAATCTGCTTGCTCGACCGCTTCATGGAGTGCTTCGATGACTCCACGGCTGCCAATGCCTTTCCGGGTGTGGCCGGCTCTGTGAGTGGAGATGCCGCCCACGTACGCCTGGTCCACAATACCGACCTGGTTTTCACGATGTTTCGGCTTTTGCCCGGACCTACGCAACAGATCGTGCGCCGCTGGGTCGATGAGATGGTCAGGGGCATGCAAAAGTTCGTCGGGCTCTATCCGCAGGGCATTCGCATTCAGACGCTCAGTGAGTACGGGGACTACTGCTACTACGTCGCCGGTACGGTCGGGCATCTGTTGACAGACTTATGGCACGAGCACTCCGCCAATGTAGGTAAGTCGGAATACGAGCATCTGCTCAAAAAATGCGAGGCTTTTGGCGAGGCACTGCAAACGGTCAATATTCTTAAGGACATTGCCTGGGACGTCGAGCACGAAAACGCGATCTATATTCCCGAGCAGTCCCTGATGACCTACGGCAGTAGCCAGAAGACCTTACTCAGCCCGGCCCGTGTCGAGCAAAACCGCGCGGCCCTGGATTCTTTGATCGAGCTTGCCCGCTCAGACCTTGACGATGCGCTTGAGTATCTGCTGCTCATCCCCAGACTGGCTGTGCCTATTCGCCTGTTCTGCATCTTGCCCCTGCTTTTCGCTCACGCGACCTTACGCGAACTCGAAAATTCTACGGCCATGTTGCAATCGGGCGGGTCGGTCAAGATCTCGCGTGACGAGGTAAGGTCACTGATCCTGGCCGGTTGTGTTTCAGTCCTGAGTAATCGCGGTGTGCGGAGGCTGGTTACGCGGGTGCGGCGCGGTCCCTTTGTCCTGGGAACTCCGCACTAGCTTCTAGAGGCCCAACCGGACAGGGCTGCGGTTGGAGCGCACTTCAAAATCAGCGCTCTCGATCAGTGAATAGCCGGTCATCTCGGCTGGTTGAGGAATACCCAGGATATCGAGAATGGTCGGTGCAACATCTCCGAGGCCACCATCGCTGCGCAGCTGGGGTTCACCCCCCCGGCCGGGAAGCTTGAGGCCTTCGCCCTCGATCAAGATTAACGGCACCGGGTTGGTCGTGTGGGCAGTCCAGGTCCGTCCCTCGCTATCCCACATCAGCTCGGCATTGCCGTGATCGGCTGTCAGCAACAGTGTCCCACCCGCTCGGACCGTGGCCTGGACCAGTCTTCACAGGCACTGGTCTACTTTCTCGACGGCCTTGATGGTCGCCTGGTAGTTGCCTGTGTGGCCGACCATATCTGGATTGGCGTAGTTGACGACAATCAGAGTATATTTACCCTGGGCAAGCGCCTCAACCACCCCATCGGTTACAGCGTCAGCCGCCATCTCCGGTTGCATATCGTAGGTAGGTACGAGCGGGCTCTGGATCATCAGCCGCTCCTCACCG
>JACMIX010000401.1 GCA_014380935.1 Gloeobacterales cyanobacterium ES-bin-141
CAAAATCGCCAGTACCGCCGGATATTCCCTTCTATAGCCGTTCATGCGTGAGCCTGTAGAAATACTGATTTGGCCGAAATATAACATCCCCAACACTAGGGGAATTTCCTTAAGTTAAGAATAATTGACCGCGAAAGTGTATCGTTCTTAACAAAATCTTCGGGTTCACTATGGATTACAACAGGCCGAGGGCAGCCCATTGCGCTTTGGCTTTGTCGAGCACCTCATCGAACTCCCGTTCCGGGTCTGAATCGGCAACGATGCCCGCACCCACCTGTCCCCAGACACGTGAATCCGAGAGCAGCAGAGTTCGGATCAGGATATTCAAGTCCAACTCACCGTCGTACCCCAGGTAGCCGCAAGAACCGTAGAATAGCGAACGCCGAACCGGTTCGAGTGTTTCGACAATTTCCATACACCGGACCTTAGGACAGCCGGTGATCGTGCCGCCGGGGAAGACGGCCCGAATCAGGTCAATGGCGTCCAGGTCGGGTTGCAACTCTCCGGTGATATTTGAGACAAGGTGCATCACGTGGGAGTAGCGCTCGATCTGCAATAACTGATCAACTTGCACGGTTCCCGGACGGCAGACGCGGCCCAGGTCGTTGCGCTCCAGGTCAACCAGCATAATATGCTCGGCCTTCTCCTTGGGACTGGCAAGCAGGTCAGCGGCAAGGGTCGCATCGTGGTCAAGAGTCGTTCCCCTGGGCCGCGTTCCGGCAATGGGCCGGGTGCTCACGGTACGACCTCTTAGCTCGACCAGCCGCTCCGGAGAGCAACTTGCAACTTCACCATACGGAGTGCGCCAGTAACTGGCAAAAGGAGAAGGGTTGACTCGAACCAGTTGCCGGTAAAGCTGCCAGCCGCCGCCTGGGCGCGCGAGGCTAAACCGGGCGGAGAGATTGGCTTGAAAGATGTCTCCGCGACGAATGTGGGCTTTTGTCTGATTGACCATCTCAAGAAAGGTGGCCCGGTCGGGCTGCCATTCGAGCAGTCCAGACTGTTGGTGAATGTCGTCACGGGGAGCCGGCTGCTCCAGGCGCGCCTGCCAATGCTCGAGGTCCTCTTCGGAGACGAGCCAGAGACGGTCGTACAGGTGGTCGGCAACTGCAAACACCCGCGGTTCGAACCAGTAGGCGACCGGGAATGGTAGTGTGTCCGGGCGCAGCCAGGGTAATCGTTCAAGCTCCCAGGCGAGGTCGTAGCCAAACCAGCCCACCAGCCCACCTCGAAACGGTAGCTCCTGAAGACCCGCGCAAACCGGCCGGACATCTCCAAGCCAGGCTTTCAAGCTGGGTAGGACCTGACCCAGTGGAGGAACGAGTGTGCGGCGAGGGCGGGCAGCCAGGACTGAATAGCGGCCGGTCCGCTCGCTCAGCAGGGGACTCTCAAGCAGAACCGCCACCGGTTCATCCCAAAACAAACGCTCGAATACCTCCGCTCCCGAGCGCCCTTGCAAAGCTAGTTCCTGGTAGCAGGCTGACATAGTATGCACAACGAACTTAAAAGATGGGAGAATACACCGATCATAAAGGCGAGTAAGGATTGCCGGTGCGTAATGTCGGTCCGGGCACGAGATCTGGGGCTGCACGTTGATATGCCCACTTTTAGAACATACTTTCTCAGAGAAAACTCGAATGAGATGCTAAATTCAAGAGCTTGTGTCAAAGTAAAATCAGACTCCGCGTTTATACCGAATACTCAGTCCGCTCCGCGATAAATTATGATCACACCATCGTCCCCGCCCGATCTGGATAGTATTTCCATTCCGGACTTCGAGGTGCAGGGTCCTTTTCCTGCACCCAGTGAACCCTTACAATACAGAGCCATCGGCATTGTGCGTGGCCGTTATGAGCCCAGCGAGGACCGCATCACCCAGGGAACTTTGCGGACCTCCGACGGTGTAGCCATCGATGCTGTCCTGTTAGGTCGGGTGCTCAGTCTGGTGCGCAAACACCTGGACCTCGCCGAGGAACATCCCTGGGTCGTCTACCCGCGTACCCGTGAGGGTGGGGGCCTGCATACTCAGATTGTCGGGGTCTGGTCTCTGAACCCGGAAGGGCTCAAGGGTGAAAAGGACCCGGACTCGGACCCAAACCCGAACAGCTTAGAAGACGAGTCGCTCGAGGAAGCGCTCGAAGAAGCCTTTTCCCTCGGGGGGGAGGATTTTGAGGACGACGATTTTGAGGAGGAGGAGGACGAACCGGAGGAACCCGGCTTCACCGAAGCCTCCCAGGATGAACAGTATGGCGGTCCAAAAAGCAGGTCCGAGCACAACATGATCTACGCAGACGATGATCTGCAAGTCACCGATGGCTTCTTTTCAATCCGAGGTGAGATCAGTTTTCAGTCCCAACAAGAAGGCTTCGTCCTGGTCAAAATCCGTCAGCAGAGCAAAAAGAAAAAACCCGGGCGTTCTTTTAAACTGCGCCTTGAAGGTTTCCTACCGGATGATGCCCGGGGCAAGTTCTGGGACTTCGAAGTCCAGCGCAACGGCGAGGTGCTTGAAATCGAGGATGGCACCCCAATCGCTACGCTCCAAAAACGCCTTGAAAAACGGCGGGGAGGCGCACCGCGTCGGCCGAGTCCGGGGGGCCGGATGGGTGACCGTGGTGGAGGGCTGCGTCCCCGCTCGGCAAGCACTCGTCCGGAGTATCCAGAGCAAGGCCTCACACGTCCGGAGCGGCCCTTCCGACCGATTACGAAACCCGTACGCCCCCCCAGTCAGCCGGAGTCCTGATGGGCAAAGCCGAACTGCGCGCCAATTGTCTGGCTCGCCGTCTGGCTCTCGATGCGCAACAATGTGCTGCCAGCAGTTCACGCATTCGCATGCATTTACACAAATTGCTTGCAGGAGCAGACCGAGCCCGTTTGATACTGGCCTACCTGCCTTTTCGTAAAGAACCGGACCTGAGTGCGCTCTTCGAGGAGTTGCCCTTGAGCTGGGCCTTGCCGCGTGTGGTCGGCTCCAGGCTCACCTGGCACACCTACGACAGCACCCGATTAGTGATGAGTGAATGGGGCGTACACGAGCCGGACCCATCCTGTCCGAGTATCAAGCCGGACTCCGCCGCTCTCGTGCTGGTCCCGCTGGTTGCCTGCGATGAGCGCGGTTACCGAATCGGTTACGGAGGAGGGTTTTATGACCGGTTCTTGAGCGTTCACCAGCTGGCAACCCTGGGCGTGGGCTATGGGGAGTTTGTTTTGCCGTATATTCCCGCCGACCCCTGGGATCAGACGCTAGATGGAGTTGTGACCGAGGCCGGTGTTCGATGGTTCAAGAGCAACAACATCTAAAAGTAGTACTTACATATGGAATTCAAAGTCGGATGTGTATTGGGCTATCAGTGCTCTGGACCGGCGACGCTGTTGCTGGCTATCAGCCCTCGCGAAGAAGAAGGGCAGCGAGTTGTCGAAGAGAGTCTCCAGATCAACCCGGAACTAGAGCGCGAGCACTTTGATGATGCCTCGGGCAACCGGCTCATACGCCTACATTCCACGGGGGGCAAGGTCGAGATTGGCTATCAGGCCCGTGTTGCACGGACGCACTCCCCGGACGCCCTGCGGCCCACTTTAAGCGACGACCCCGGTCAACTGCCGCCTGAGGTCTTACCCTTTTTGTTTCCCAGTCGCTATTGCGAGTCAGACCGGCTTGTTGGACTTGCCAGCCAATTGTTCGGTCACCTGCCCCTGGGCTACGCGACTGTCGAGGGGCTGTGCGACTGGATTCATGAGCACGTAGAGTACCGTTACGGTACGAGCGATGCTCACACGTCCGCCTCTGACATAGTTCTGCAGTGCGTCGGTGTCTGCCGGGACTTTGCCCACCTGGGCATCGCTTTTTGCCGGGCGCTGGGTATTCCGGCCCGTTTCGGAGCCGGCTACGCCTACAAACTCGAGCCACCCGATTTTCACGCCTGGTTCGAAGTATACCTGAGTGGAAAGTGGTATCCGTTTGATGCGACCCGCAA
>JACMIX010000402.1 GCA_014380935.1 Gloeobacterales cyanobacterium ES-bin-141
CCGCATCATCATCATGACCGACGCCGACGTGGATGGGTCGCACATCCGCACGTTGCTGTTGACCTTCTTCTATCGCTACAAGCGCGATCTAGTCGAGCACGGTCACATCTACATTGCCCAGCCGCCGCTCTACAAGTTGTCAATCGGCGGTGGGCGCAACATCGACGTTCGTTACTGCTATCTGGAGCAGGAAAAGGAAGTAATCATCCGGGGCCTCCGCGAAAACCAGAAGTACGAGATTCAGCGCTTCAAAGGACTTGGCGAAATGCAGGCCGATCAACTCTGGGAAACAACAATGAACCCGGCAACCCGTACCCTGCGCCAGATCACCATCGAAGACGCTGCTGAAGCCGACCGCGTCTTCAATATCCTGATGGGTGACCGCGTCGAACCGCGCCGCGAATTCATTGAGACTTACGGGCCACGCTTAAATATGGCAGACCTCGACATCTAGAGGTTGGGGCAATGTCTCTACCGCGTACTTGCATGCCCCCTGCTATCTGAAGGGACAGACAGCAGGGAGGCCGCAAGGAAACTACCGGTTCCATTGCAAAGACACTTACGCTTCGAGATCCTGTATCTGAACTGGCAAATCGACTGTAAAGGCGGCTCCCCGGCCTACCCCGGCACTCTCTGCCCTGACGGTGCCGCCGTGCAATTCGACGATGTGCCGCACGATAAATAAGCCCATGCCAAGACCACCCTGCTTGCGGGTAGTGGTGGAATCCGCTTGCCGGAAGCGCTCAAATACGTGAGGTAGAAATTCTGGTGTGATGCCTGCCCCGGTATCTTTTACAGAAAGCATTACCCGCTTTTCCCGGTAATCGAGAGTCACATCCATCTGGCCACCGGTCGGGGTGAACTTGGTCGCGTTGGTCAGCAGGTTCCAGACCACCTGTTGCATCCGGGTGGGATCAGCCCAGATCCACACCGGGGTGTCGGGTAGCCGGGTATGCAGCGTGATTCCGGCTGATTCCACCAGCGAGTAGACGGCTTCGATGGCGGCGTTCACCACCGAGACCAGGTCGGTCCGCTGCAGGGTGCAGTGAAACTTGCCCTGCTCGATGCGGTTCACTTCCAGCAGATCTGAGATGAGCTGGTTTTGCAGCTTGGCATTGCGCTCGATCACCTCAAGGGCAACCTGCTGCTTGTCGGGGGCAAGACCGCCACGGCGCAGGATCTGGGTCCAGCCAATGATTGGATTAAGAGGGGTGCGCAGTTCGTGGGACAAGATCGCCAGGAATTCGTCTTTGGCCCGGTTTGCTTCTTCAGCGTCGAGGCGTGCGGCCCGTTCGCGCTGCAGGCGTTCGCGCTCCTCCTCGGCGTGCTTGCGGTCGGAGATGTCCAGGGTGATGCCGACGACGCGGGATGATCCGCCTGTGGGGTCGGGAATCACTCGACCCTTCGAGGCGAGCCAGTGGCGTGCCCCGTCCGCTGCCACCAGGCGGTACTCGACGTCGCAGGCGTTGCCGAGGGCGGCTCCTGCCAGGGCCTGGGCTACACCCGGACGGTCCTCCGGGTCTACCTGTGCCAGGAACGCTTCCCGGCTGTCCCCGAGAGAATTGGAAGGCAGTCCCAGGTTTGACTCTGCGTCCGGGGAATGGGCGAGCCGACCGCTGGAGAGGTCCCATTCCCAGCCCCCTGCCTGGGCGGCCGAGAGGGCCAGGCGCAGACGGGCCTCACCGTCGGCGAGGGCGCGCTCGGAGCGTTCGCGTTCGGCTATCTCTCTTTGCAGCGAACGGTTGGCCGCCTCCAACTCAGCCGCACTCGGCAGGGCCAGTACCTGGGGGAGCAGGGGCCACAGCGTCAGGGCTGTATAGAGTGAGATGAGAGCGGTAACGGCCTTGGCTAACCCGGAAAGCCAGTAGTCGGCGTGCCAGAGGGTCCAGATTTCGAGCACGTGGGTGGTGCCGCAGGAGACGATGAACGCTCCGAATAACAGGAACACGCCGCCGAAGGGCAGGTCGGACCGTTTGCGCACCAGGACTATCAGGACCAGAGGAATCGAGTAGTACGAGAGGGCAATGAGCCCGTCCGAAAGGGCATGAAGCCATACCAGCGGCCGGTTCCACAAATAGCAATAGCCGTGTGGGGAAAACACGCTGGGCTCGAATAGCTGCTGCCAGATGTCCACGAAGTCTCCTTTTAGGTTCCCCTCTTCTGCCCGGTGAGGGCCGGCATTCAACGAAG